>DLQQ01000041.1 GCA_002477625.1 Candidatus Arcticimaribacter sp. UBA7428 | reverse complement strand
ACTATGCTTACCGAGGGGGTAGCAAAATCAAAACGAAATTTATTCCCAGTTCTGAACGAAGAGGAGGCTCTTTTGGGGATTGTCTTATTGGACGACGTTCGAGAATTCATGTTCGACTCATCCCTACACGAAACTGTCTATGTACGATCGCTGATGCACAGTCCGCCCAATGTAATTCATTATGAAAAGGATCATATGAAAGTGATCATGCGAAAATTTCAAGACAGTAGTGCATGGAATTTACCCGTCTTAAAAGAAGGAAAATTTCTCGGGTTTGTATCTAAATCCAAACTGCTTTCGGTTTATCGCAGAGAACTTATTCGGGTTAGTGACCCACTTTAATAGATCATAACGTTTAAAAATTAATTCTTATGAAATACATACTTCGGATTTTATTTTTTTGTCTTTTAGGAATTCTTGGAAGAGGTTATTATGTAAAAGAACTACTCGACTACAAGGATGGTGAAAAAATAATTGGCTTGGGTGTTTTATTTGGTGCTTTTGTTTATTTACCCCTTTTTTTATACCACCGTTGGAAAGATAAAAACATTGCTGATTATACTTTGACCGATGAAAATATGAAGAAAATGAGTGGTAAAAAAAAGTGAAGCTGCTGACTGTCAATATTCCTAAGGTATTTTACTATCCAGATAAAAAACAAATTTGTACCTTTGTTGATATATAATCATATGGTATGACAGGTACAGTAAAATTTTTTAATGCATCCAAAGGTTATGGATTCATAACCAATGATGAAACAGGCCAAGACATTTTTGTCCATGTAACGTCTCTTGACGGATTAAGTCTAAACGAGGGCGACAAAGTAGAATACGTTGAAGAAGAAGGTAAAAAAGGAAAAGTGGCAGCACAAATCCAAGTCTTATAAAAAACATTTTATTTTGGTTCAAAAAAAGCACTCCTGAGGGGTGCTTTTTTTATCGTTTCGCTTTAAAAAAGCGTTCCAACAAGGCTCCAGATTCCTCCGCCAAAACACCCCCTTGAATTTTAGATTTGGGATGTGCATGCACCCCTTGAGAAGCAAAGCCTCGTTTGGGGTCTGAAGCTCCAAATACAACACGATCCAACTGGCTCCAATAGAGAGCGCCCATACACATAACACAAGGCTCAAGTGTTACATATAGGGTGCATCCTTTTAAATATTTCCCGTTTAAAAAATGCGCTGCGGCCGTAATCGCCTGCATTTCTGCATGAGCAGTAACATCTTTTAGGCGTTCGGTTAGGTTGTGAGCGCGTGCTACGATCCGTTGATCAATAACAACAACGGCACCTACAGGAACCTCATCCATTTCGAAAGCCAATTCTGCCTGCTCGTAGGCTTTTTGCATAAAGTAAGCATCGTCTAATTCCATGCTTAAAAGTAAGCATTTCACAATTCATAATTCTGAATTAACGCCTACCTTTGTCTTGTGAAACAAGAAAGCGTTTTATCCAAAATCAATAATCCCGAGGCTATTCGGGAACTCAAGCCCAAAGATTTACTTCTCTTGGCAGGAGCATTACGTCAAGAAATCATTGATGTAATTGCAACCAAAGAAGGCCATTTAGGAGCGAGTCTGGGAGTTGTAGAACTAACCATTGCTTTGCATTATGTGTTCAACACCCCTGTTGACCAACTCATTTGGGATGTAGGCCATCAAGCCTATGGACACAAAATCCTGACAGGAAGACGCGATCAATTTGCAACCAACAGACAGTGGCAGGGACTCAGTGGCTTTCCCACAAGGGCAGAAAGTATGTACGATGCTTTTGGGACAGGTCACGCTTCCACCTCTATTTCGGCAGCTCTGGGTATGGCGCTTGCACACCAACAAAAAAATGATTCACGCGCTCATATTGCTGTGATTGGCGATGCATCTATTGCCGGCGGAATGGCCCTCGAAGCACTGAATCATGCGGGCGTTAGTTCAGCCAATTTGATTATTGTACTCAACGACAATGCCATTGGGATTGATCCCAGTGTTGGCGCTTTAAAACATTATTTCGAAAAGGTAAAACAAGAAAATTCTGCGTCCGAAAATATTTTTCAAGCCCTAAACATTCCCTACAACGGACCCGTTGATGGTCACGATCTACCCAGTTTGATTGCCGCCTTTCAAAAAATTCAAAAGCAAAAAGGTCCCCGACTCATTCACGTGGTCACCACCAAAGGAAAAGGAGTTGTACAGGCAGAATTGGATCAGGTCACCTATCACGCACCGGGGAAGTTCGATCGAAAAACAGGTATTCTTGTTCCAAAAACAGAACGCCCAACCACAAAATACCAAGATGTATTTGGAAAAACTCTAGTTGCTTTGGCAGCTCAAAACCCTGCCATTATTGGAATTACTCCGGCTATGCCGACGGGGAGTTCGATGAAGCTGATGATGGATGCTTTCCCAGAAAGAAGTTTTGATGTTGGAATAGCAGAACAGCATGCGGTTACCCTAGCAGCTGGAATGGCAACAGCTGGTCTACTTCCTTTCTGTGCGATCTACGCTACCTTTTTACAACGTGCCTACGATCAAGTCATACACGATGTTGCTTTACAAAATTTAGGGGTTGTTTTTTGCCTGGATCGTGCCGGTTTAGTCGGCCAAGATGGTCCTACCCATCATGGGGTTTTTGATATTGCCATGCTGAGAACCATTCCCAATATGCGCATCTTAGCTCCAAGAAACGAAATACAACTCCGAAATACACTTTACACACTACAACTCGTAATTGACGGGCCTGTAGCGATACGGTACCCCAGAGGCTATGGGAAAATATCGAATTGGGAACTCCCTTTTAAAGAAATCGACCTCGATCGGGGATCTTGTCTTAAAGAAGGAAAAGAGATTGCAATTCTTAGCGTAGGAACAATGAGCGATAACGTCAAGGATGCACTGGAATTAGTACAAGACCGTTGTGCGCCTAGCCATTATGATTTAGGCAGTATAAAACCCCTAGACGATACACTTTTACATGCTGTTTTCAAAACCTACACTACGGTACTAACAGTAGAAGATAGTGCCTTGGCTGGTGGAGCCGGAAGCGCTGTATTGGAATGGGCCAATACGCATGGATACACACAAACCCTTAAACGAATCGGTATTCCTGATCGGTTTATTCCCCACGGAACAACTGCTCAATTACAAAAAGAAGTAGGTTTGGATGCAGCAGGAATAGCTGCTGTTCTATTGGATCTTCAGAACTAAACTAATTGGATACTACAACCGAATTGCCGCGTACTTCCGCACGATAAAACAGCAAGGGATATTCGGTCTCAGCATCCGCTGGAGGATTCAATAGTTGACCCGTTAATAGGTTGTATTGGTATTCTTCACAAGAACATTCGGCTATAAAATCACTAACTTGGATTTGCGAACAACTACTAGGCGCATGATTTGGACAACTGGCTTCCCAAGCCAAAAATGTATTTCCATTTATATTGTAAACTATAACGCCTTTGTGACCCAATTGAGAAATCAAAACTGATCCGCCTGCTAACTTCAAATCGTTGTATTCGGGTAAGTTCAGGTTGATTGNNAAACTGAAAGGAGTATTCTGCCAAATAGGGATTCCGTTCTAGTTCAGTACTAGAGCACGACAAAAAAAGAAAGGCTGTAAAAAGGGCACTCCAGAACTTCTTTTTTAAAAATAGGGTTAAATCACTCAATTTCTTATATTTGTAGAAGAACCCTTCCTTATGGCGGGGTTTTTTATTCGTGCTAAAATTAAGTAAAAATGAGTAAAACTTCCTACTACACCAAAGAAGGTTTAAAGAAATTAAAAGAAGAGCTCGATCAGTTGAAAGATATTGAACGTCCCAAAGCTTCTCAAGCCATAGCTGAGGCACGTGACAAAGGTGATTTGAGTGAAAATGCTGAATACGATGCTGCCAAAGAAGCCCAAGGCATGCTCGAAATGCGCATCGCCCGCATGGAAGAAAATTACACCAATGCGCGCCTTATCGACGAGTCGCAATTGGATGTTTCTAAAGTATTGGTTTTATCTACTGTTGAATTATTAAATAAAACCAACGGGATGAAAATGACCTACACCTTGGTTGCACAAAGTGAAGCGGATTTAAAAACAGGGAAAATCTCTGTAAACTCGCCTATTGGTCAAGGTTTACTGGGAAAAAAAGTTGGAGAAATGGCTGAAATTACCATCCCAAGTGGAACCATACAACTCGAAATCACCAAAATCAGCAGAAACTAAATGGCCAGTATTTTTTCTAAAATCATCGCTGGGGAAATCCCCTGTTATAAAATAACGGAAGACGAGCACCACTTAGCTTTTTTAGATGTAAACCCCAATGCCAAAGGCCACACACTTTGTGTGCCTAAACAAGAGACCAACAAACTTTTCGATTTGGATACCGCTTCTTATGCCGCCCTCATGGAATTTTCGAGAACGGTAGCCTTGGGCCTTCGAAAAGCAGTTCCCTGCAAACGTATTGGAATGTCCGTAATCGGTCTTGAAGTTCCGCATGTACACGTACATTTAGTTCCCTTAAATGCAATGGAAGACGCTACTTTTGGTAAGAAAGAACAGATCGATGCAGAAGAAATGGCAACCCTTGCCAAGCATATTGCTGCCAACCTATAAGTACTGTTTTATTTTTTTAATCGGATTTCAAAGGTAGTTCCCTTGCCCAATTCTGTTTTCAAAACCGCCACGCTTCCTTGGTGATAATCAACAATTATTCTACGGACCAAAGAAAGTCCCAGCCCCCAGCCGCGTTGTTTGGTTGTAAAGCCGGGATTAAAAATACGTTTTACATTTTTTGGAGCAATGCCCTGACCCGTATCGGATACACAAACCACAACTTCAGTTTTACGCTCCACCAGTTCGATCGTTAAACTCCCCTGCCCTTTCATGGCATCGATTCCATTTTTAATTAGATTCTCTAAAGTCCAACTGTAAAGTGGCAGGTTAATCGGGATTTTGATCTCGTTCTCTGGGATGTCCCAGGTCCATAAAATCAGTTGTGAACTCCTTTTTTTCAAATAGCGTATTGCTTCTTGTGTAGCTTGTGCTATGTCGTGATGGTGCAATTCTGGAAGCGAGCCAACCTTAGAAAAACGTTCGGTAATGACCGATAAGCGATCAACATCTTTTTCCATTTCGTCGACCGAAGCTGGAGCTATTTTTTGTTCCTTAAGTAATGTAATCCAACCCATAAGCGAGCTCAAAGGAGTTCCTATTTGATGTGCAGTTTCTTTTGCCATCCCGGCCCATAATCGGTTTTGCTCGGAAACTTTGGACGTTTGAAAAAAGAAAAAGAGTACAGCAGCAAACAAAGCGATGATCAATAAAAGAGCCAGGGGATAATACTGCAGTTTTTTAAGTAATTCCGAATCGCCGTAGTATAGGGTTTGGTTGACAACGTCTTTATAGCG
>DLQQ01000068.1 GCA_002477625.1 Candidatus Arcticimaribacter sp. UBA7428 | reverse complement strand
ACAAGAATATAGGAAATCCCTATGCTTATAAAAATCCATAAGCCAAATGCAGCATAATCAATCAAGGTAAATAAGAAAATCATAGATACAATATACAGCAATTTAATCGCTAGATGTTGGAAGTAGGATTGTTTTTAAATGTAGATGGATTTTCTCCGCTGATTTTTTTAAATGTCCGATTGAAGTACGATAAGCTTTCGAAACCACAACCATAACAGGCTTCACTTACGTTTTTCCCAGCAAGGAGCAACCGTTTGGCTTGAGATATTCGGTATTGATTTAGAAAAGCGGTAAACGTATTTCCGCTGTGTTTTTTAAAGTATCTACAAAAAGCTTCTTTACTGAGGTTGACCAATTGTGCCACTTCATCTACTTTGATTTTCCGAACGTAGTTTTCATCAATAAAAGAATACACTTTTTGTAAGCGCTGTTGTTGTTTCTTGGCTGAGGTATTATAGACAGGATATTGATGTAAAAGTTCAAACTCTTCAGACGAAGCCAGTGTTTTTAAAATCAAAATAACAGCAATGAACTGATCAAAGGCGCCGAGCTGATGTAATGTTTTGATTTGCATGCCGACAGTCTTTTTTGTTTTACCGTAAAAGGCAATACCGTGTTGTGCTTTTTCAAATAGGGTATAAATAACCGAAAGCTCTTGAACATGATTAAAAACCTGTTCCTTAAAGGATGGACTTATGTGTAACACTTCTTTTCTGTATGCAGCTTTTATGCCGTGGTCAAAATTTAGATGGGGAATGTTTGAGCCGATTAGCACCAAGTCACTTTGCTGGTAGTTGGAACGATGCTTTCCAACATGTCGTATGCCATCTGCTCCCTCAATATAAACCAATTCATACTCGGGATGAAAATGCCAAAAAAATAAATCATTTAGTTTTGGATCGTGCAATAAACGAAAAGAACTCTTATCGTCGGGTTGAATGTTTTCGAGTTGTATTTTCATTAAATTGGTATTTATCGTGCTGTATTCGGTAAATAATATCAATATAGTTCAAATTACAATCAATATCAAGGTTGTAGCCTAGTTTTTATACCCATAGTTTTGAATAAATATTTCCAAATCAATTTAAAGGCAGAAGTATGAAGAAAGATCTAAAAACAACGATGGCAAACAAGGCTCACGAAGAAATTCCGGGAAATCCATCCGTTTCTACAAGTAGTAAGCAAAAGTTAAACGACCGTTCGAATGGGAAACCCTTACGGATTTTGTCGGAAGAAGACTGGAAGTTTTGGATGCATAATGGGTATGTAGTAATAAAAAATGCAATCCCAAAAGCTCAAGCTAAAGCAACTGCAGACTTTATATGGGAATTTGATGAGAAAGAGGCAAACGACCCTTCTACCTGGCATGCCCAGCCTCGTGCCGAAATGAAAATGAAGGAATTGGCAGGAACGGGAATGGTGGAAGCATACAATCACCAAACCCTTTGGAACAACCGTCAAACCCAAAAGATATACGATGCCTTTGTAGATGTATGGGGTACCGAAAAATTATGGGTAACAATCGATCGTGTGAATCTGAATTTTCCACAACGACCTGGTGAAGAAAAGGAGGGTTTTATTCATTGGGACTACGATCCAGAAACCAGACCACAAAACGTGCAGGGTGTTATCGCACTTGCCGATCAAATGGACGAAAAGATGGGCGGATTTCAATGCATTCCATGGTTATACAGAAATTATGATAGCTGGAAACTAACCCAGCCGGAAGACAGAGACCGTTTTCAGCCCAACTTAGCTGCGTTGCATGATAAGATCGTCAAAGTAGTTATGGAAGCTGGGGATCTACTTATTTTTAATAGTACAGAACCGCATGGAATCCGTCCCAATCGGTCTGAAAACAAGGTAAGAATTGCACAGTATATTTCGATGATGCCCGCAGAGGAAGAGAATCAAGAACTTATAGATTGGAGGGTAAATTCATGGAAAAATAGGATTGCCCCCGAAGGATATGCTTTTCCGGGTGACCCAAGAAATTGGGAGCAGGAACGATATACACGAGCAGATCTATCTACCTTAGGCAAAAAACTACTGGGACTAAACAAATGGTAAACAAGAACAAAACGAATTAAAATCCGATTACATGCTAACATCAATGAGTTTATTAGACATTTTCATCATACTAGGGTATTTTGGAATTATTCTATGGATTGCCCAATGGGCATCGAAAAGTAAAAGTGCGTCTGGAGGAGCTGTTGATTATTTTTTAGCAGGGAAAAATTCGGGTTGGTTGGTAATTGGAGCATCTCTTTTTGCTTCGAATATTGGCTCTGAAATTATTCTAGGCGTTTCGGGTGCAGGAGCTCGTGGGAATATGCCCATGGCTAATTTTGAAATAATAGCCTCTCTAGTTTTGATCCTTTTGGGCTGGGTTTTTGTTCCTTTTTATTTACGCACGGGTGTCTTTACTATGCCTGAATTTTTAGAGAAACGCTATTCTGTAGCCTGTCGTAATTACCTTTCAGTAATTTCTATTTTGGCTTATGTAATCACTAAGATTTCTTTAATCATATTTGCGGGGGCCTTGGTATTCGAAACCATTGGAATTTCATTTTGGACCGGTGCAATTATAACAGTAATTGCTACCGGATTCTATACCGTTTTGGGAGGGTTAAAAGCGGTGATTTATACGGATATGGTTCAGGCGTTTATTCTGCTTGTAGGAACCCTATGTGTCACCGGATTTGGACTATACGCTTTGGGAGGCTGGGATAATTTATTGACCATTCTAACCGAAGCTTCTGCAGTAGATGGAAACCCGCCACGGGAACAATTTTTTAATTTATGGCGGCCTATGGCTGACACCGAATATCCCTGGACAGGGATGCTTTTTGGAGCACCTATTTTAGGGGTTTGGTATTGGTGTACGGATCAATATATTGTTCAGCGAGTACTTTCGTCTAAAGACGAAAGTAATGCTAGAAAAGGAGCGTTATTTGCAGGTTACTTAAAGCTACTCCCAGTATTCATCTTCTTCATCCCGGGGGTAATCGCTTATGCACTTTTACAAGAAGGTGCCATTGCTTTTTCACTTGATAATGCTGACCAAGCCCTTCCTGCTATGATCAACCAATTTTTACCTACGGGATTGAAGGGTCTTGCAATTGCTGGATTACTTGCTGCTTTGATGAGCTCACTTTCCTCGGCATTCAATTCCAGTTCAACCCTCCTAACGATCGATTTCTATTTGAAGTACAAGCCCAAGGCTTCTCCAAAAGACTTGGTCCGTTTTGGCCAATTTGCAACGGTTATTTTAGTACTCGTTAGCTTGGGTTGGATTCCTTTTATGAAATCATTAATGGGTGGGGGAATTTTTCACTACTTACAAAGTATCCAAGCCTATATATCTCCACCCATTGCTGCTGTTTTTCTTTTTGGGTTATTCTATAAATGGATTAATGCAAAAGGAGCAATCGTTTCCTTGTGGTTGGGTTTTATCGTTGGAATTTTCAGATTAGTAGCAGAATTCCTTTCAAATGAAGGAACCCTGGTAGTCGCAGAAGATTCTCTTTTGGGGCTTTTTATAGGGATTAACTTTTTGCATTTTGCCTTATTTTTATTCCTATTCTGTGCTTCAATTTTAATGCTTGTTAGTAAATTGACACCTCCACAGCCATTAGCAACATTAGAATTGGTTACGTTTAAATCGAGGAACCTAAGACCGAAGTTTATTTGGTCAACAGACATGACCTTAACTGTTGTGCTTATCGGACTTGTGTTACTGCTTTGGACGCTCTTTAGCCCATGGGGGATTGCACATTAGAAAATAATTTATAAAAGATGGATTTAGAATTAAAAGGGAAAAGGGTTTTTATTACAGGATCTACTGCGGGAATTGGTTTTGCAACGGCAAAAGCATTGTTGAGCGAAGGCGCAAGCGTCGTCCTCAATGGGCGAAGCCCAGCATCAGTAACGACAGCGGTTAAAAAATTAGAACAAGAATTCCCAAACGAAAGTGTTTCGGGTATAGCCGCTGACTTTAGCCTTCCAAAAGAAGTGAATAGCCTCCTTGAAAACCTACCTAGAATAGACATCCTAATCAATAATGTTGGGGTGTATTCTTCCGGTTCTTTTTTTGAAACCGAGGACGCAGCGTGGTACCGTCAGTTTGAAGTAAATGTGATGAGTGGAGTCCGCTTATCGAAAAGTTTGCTGCCCCGCATGTTGACTACTAATTGGGGACGGATTTTATTTATTTCTAGCGAATGTGCTAGCCTAACGCCCCCTGATTTAATTCCATACAGCATGACTAAAGCTGCTGTTTTAGCCGTTTCTCGTGGCTTGGCTCAATTAACAAAAGGAACGGATGTAACGGTTAACTCCGTGATTCCGGGCTCTACTTTGTCTGAAGGAGCCGAACAGTTTTTAGAAGATGCTGCACAAAAAGAGCAGAAGACAAAAGATCAAATAGAAAACGCTTTTTTCACTGAGGTGAGAACAACCTCCTTACTTCAGCGCTTTGCAAAAGTAGAAGAAGTGGCTCACACAATCACCTATTTAGCCAGCCCGCGTTCTTCTGCGACTAACGGAGCTGCGATTAAGGTAGATGGAGGAAGTTCTGGAGGCTTGTTTTAATTTTTGAGTCGGGTCTTTTTGATTCAAGACGTGTTTTCTGGAAATTGATTATCTTGAATAAGCAAAATATAGTGCGATCAAAAAGCTTATCTTTTTTCTTGTTTTTCTCTCCTTCCTCACTTTTGCCCAAGAGCGGAACGAGGCTTTAATTATACACGGAGATATTTTTACAGTTTCCTATAACGAATTATACGAGCAGCCCAATTGGATTACCTATTGTGTTCGAGATGTTCCAAAAAATGTAGATCGAAAAGGATATAATTTTCGAAAAGACACACGGGTTTGGACGTCAAATAATGCAGATTATAAAAATAACATTTGGGATAAAGGGCATTTGGCACCAGCCGCTGCATTTTCTGATTCAGAAGCGAATCTAAAAGCAACTTTTTCTTTTTTGAACTGCACACTTCAACACCAAAGATTAAATCGAAAAGAATGGGCCCAGCTTGAACAACAAGTCCGTTATTGGGCGAGAGACTTTGGCGATATGAGTGTAGAAGTAGATGTTCTTTTTGAATCAAATCATCAAGTTTTACCTACGGGAGCACATGTGCCTTCAGGCTTTATCAAACGGATTCAGTTTCCCGATGGAGTCGCTAAATGTTTCTACTTTCCTAATGAAGATACGTTTAATAAAAACTGGACGCAATTTGAGATCGCCTGCGACTAAGACCCAAACCATTCGATGGATTGCCATTGGAAAACACACAAAAGACGCTACGGTATTTCCTAACAAACACATAAGCACACACCACGCCAATTGAAGCCTCAAGGGATTGGAAGCATCGAAACGGAAAGAAAAAGAAGCTGTATTTTCAGATTTTAAAGATCAGTTTTTTTCGAGTTGTACTGTAAAATGCCGCATGATGGGAGCCTCCCATTTGATAGAATAGCCCCTTTTGGCTTCCTTACGGGTGTCAAATACTTTTTTAATAGCCACAGCAACATATTCCATATGGGAGAGCGTATAAGTTCTTCTTGGGATAGCCAAGCGAACCAATTCTAATTTAGGGAAACGATTTTCTCTGGTCACAGGATCTCGATCGGCCAATAAGGTTCCAATTTCTACGCCACGAATTCCAGCAACAATATATAATTCAATCGCCAAAGACTGTGCCTGGTACTCCTCTTTGGGAATGTTGGGAACAAATTTTGATGCATCAATATATACAGCATGACCACCAAAAGGTTTAAGAACGGGAACATCAAAGGCATCTAGACGTTCGCCTAAATAGGCAGTTTGTTGAATTCTACTTTCGAGATAATCGAATTCAACACCTTCAAGCAAGCCTTGAGCTAAAGCTCCCATATCACGACCCGACATTCCACCATAAGTGATATAGCCCTCATACATGATGGCAAAAGTAGAACAGCTTTCATAAACCTTTGGATCGTTCAAAGCAATGAAACCACCCATATTGACAAGGCCATCTTTTTTTGCGCTCATGGTCATTCCGTCTGCTAAAGAAAAAATCACTCGTACAATTTCTTTGATGCTGTGATTGGCAAATTCTACCTCTCGTGTTTTAATGAAATAGGCATTTTCTGCAAAACGTGCTGCATCGATGTAAAAACCAACCTTGTATTGATCACATAAGGCACGAACTGCCCGCATGTTTTCAATAGAAACGGGTTGTCCTCCAGCCGAGTTACAAGTAATGGTCATCAGCACAAATGGAATTTTTTCTTGGGGATGTTGCTCTAAAACCGCTTGGAGCTTTTGCAAATCAATATTCCCTTTAAATGGATGATCGATGGTGATATCAAAAGCTTCGTCTATGGTACAATCCACTGCTGTTGCTTTTCTGTATTCGATGTGCCCTTTGGTAGTATCGAAATGAGCATTTCCTGGAATAAAATCACCCGCCTTTACCAAGGCCGAAAAGAAAACATTTTCCGCAGCCCTCCCTTGATGGGTTGGAATAAAATGCCTAAAGCCAGTAAGATATTTAACTGTTTTTTCTAATTTCATGAAGGAACGGGAGCCGGCGTAACTTTCGTCGCCCAACATAACCTCTGCCCATTGCTTATCTGACATTGCTCCTGTTCCTGAGTCGGTTATTAAATCGACTATGACCTGATCGCTATTTAATTTAAAGAGGTTATAGGATGCTTCTTCGATCCATTTTTTTCGTTGTTCGGGAGTCGATAATTGAATCGATTCTATTGTTTTTATTTTATAGGGTTCTAAATAAGGTAAGTCCATACCAATTGGATGTTTGTTATTTGAAAATTGAAAAAGTGCTCTTTTGGAAAGAGAAAACGGGTGTATTAAGCCAAGATGTAAGAGTCTCGGTTCTTGATGTTTTGAAAAAGACGAAAAGAATAAGTCTTGATAATCATGCCCTAAAATTAAGACAATTTTTGAGATTTAGGAGTGTTTCCGTCTAAACAGACAAAATACAGTGAAAATTTAAACAAAAACAGAAAACACAATTGTAGTTTTGAGTTTGATTTTCAAGGAATTAAAAGCAGCATGAAGAGCATTAATGCTTTTTTTAGGATAAAACGCATATTATTTTCAATTCTTTTTAACACCCTCAAACCCTCTGCAAGCCCATGACCATCAAGGATCAACGATATTCATAGCCTTGTAAAGATCAAAAAAGAGAACTTTATTAACAGTAAGATGGTTTTACATTGATTTAATTCCTACATTTGCATTCAATTAAAAAATATAATTATGAGTAATCACAACGGAACTGTAAAGTTCTTTAACAACGCAAAAGGATTTGGATTCATCACTAACGAAAGTGGAGAAGATATTTTTGTACACGTAAACAATACCCAAGACGAAATTACTGAAGGAGACAAAGTTAGCTATGACGTAGAGGAAACTCCAAAAGGTCTTAGCGCTATCAACGTTAGTCTAGAAGACTAATTCGTATAAAGTATAGTGTAAGAAGCCC
>DLQQ01000003.1 GCA_002477625.1 Candidatus Arcticimaribacter sp. UBA7428 | reverse complement strand
ACCTACAAAGACAGCATCATTGAGTACTATGTAAGTAGTCTGTTTTTTGAACGAAACTTCAATGCAACTGCAAAAGAATTGAGTCTTTTAGCTACCCAAGGTGATGCAACTGCACTGCAGGCATACCGTGAATTTGGACTGCATTTAGGAAACGCAATCAACAACATCAATTATATGATAGCTCCCGAAGCAATTGTACTTGGAGGATCCATCAGTAAAGCTTTTCCTCTCTTTAAAAAGTCGATGGAAGAAACCCTAAAAACCTTCGCTTTTCCTAAGCAAACGGAGCATTTAGTAATTGAAGTTTCAGGCGTAAATGGGATTGCAATCCTAGGAGCTGCTGCCCTTTGCATTGATTGATAATTAGCTGAACTTAGCTAGATACTTTCGGAATCGATATAGCATACTACCTGTGGATGATTCCATAAGAAAGATGCTGGTAATTGAGAAGTGACCTTTTGAGTCAGCAGCTGTTTTAGGGTGAGCTCTTTACCTGCACCCGTGACTAGTAAAATGATTTTTTTAGACCGAAGAATATCAGCCATTCCAACAGTAAGGCCAAACTTGGGGTTGTGTTTCATCGTTTTGGTCATGCTGTGCTGCACAGAAGTTTCGGATAACGTACTCCTATGGCATGCATCGGATAAAGTAGCAGCAGGTTCATTAAACCCCAAATGACCATTTTTACCCAGTCCTAAAAAACAAATATCGATCGGTTTGCGTTTATTCAGTTCCTTTTGAACGCGCATGCATTCCGCTTCAGGTTCAGTTGTATCACTTTTAAACGATAGGTAGCGGTCATCAGAAACGGCTAAAGGAAGCAGGATTTTATTTTGTATGTAGTACGCACAGGAACTCGGATCGTCTGAAGACAGTCCAAACCATTCGTCTAGTTGCACAACTTGAAGTGCAGTATAGCGTTCGGGCTCATCTTGATGGTTTTTAGCCATCCGCTCGTAAACTCCAGTTGGAGAATGGCCCGTTGCCACACAAATCGATAGCTTTGAATCCCGTTTTAATGCATTATAAAAAGAATCAAAAGCTGCACGACTCATTTCCTCGTAGTCTCTACAATATTCAATTTTCATTGGGCATTTTTTTCACTTTTCAAAACCAATAAGGCTTCTAATGCCGCACGAATGTTTAGGGGGATAGAAACTGAAGTTTGCTCCTTTCGTTTGACAAAAACATGAACAAAGCTTCCGTAAGCAGATGCTTGGTTTGCGCCTTCTTTGAATACAGCCAAACCATAGGTTACTGAACTGTTTCCTATTTGGTTTACTCGAAGTCCAATTGTTATTGCATCGGGAAAAGCAATTGGAGCAAGGTAATTGCATTGGGAATTAACAACAAAACCAACGATGGGCGCATTGTGAATATCTAGTCCAGCCGTATTGATTAAATAATGGTTTACAGCCGAATCGAAATAAGAATAATAGGTAACATTATTGATATGCCCATAAACATCATTATCCATCCATCGGGTATTGATCTTGTGAAAATGTTTATAGTCTGTTTTATTAAGTGGCTCCGTTCCGGTCATAAGCATCTGCAGAAATTGATTCTTTAAAGTTAATCTCTTTTTAGGAAGCGCAAGAGGGATTCAAGAGAAACTCTTTTGCGCAAAATCGATAATTTATTCTTAAAGTATTTTTGCTGTTTACTACTTCCCTCAGCTTTTATCAAGTCCCGGAATTGTTCAAAAAGGTCAATTCCAACATCAGATTTCTTGGGATTGAAGGGGTCCATTTGCATCAAAAAACTACTGATCAAGTGTTTCCATTCGAACGCAGATATTGCTAGTGAAGACAATTTGTTTTTCACTTCATTCCAGAAATAATCAGGCGTGTCGCTCACATCCAAGACTCTGAGATCAGTCGCTTGAATGGTGTTCATAAAATCAGCTGTTATTTTAAGCGCAGATGGAACTACAATTACATCTTCAAAAAAAACATAGGTTATATCGGTATAATTGAATATAAAAACAGGACAACGCAACTGGGCTTCTAAAATCTCAGAAAACTCTCGTTGTCTGGATCGTTCCAGAAGAAGCTTCTTGGATTTATGTGTTGGTTTTAAAACAATACAACAAATCATAACCCTTCTTTCGTTTTAAAAACCAATAGCATTACAAACGAAATTCCCTTAAAACAATTAAAGGATATCAAAACGATCTAAGTTCATTACTTTGGTCCAAGCCGAAACAAAATCCTGAACAAACTTCGTGTTTGCATCACTAAAACCATAAACTTCGGCTAGGGCTCTCAGCTCGGAATTCGATCCAAAAATCATATCTACTCGCGTTCCTGTCCATTTTAATGTTCCAGTAGCACGATCCCGTCCTTCGAAAACATCTTCATAATCAGATGTGGCATTCCAAGTAGTGTTGATGTCCAATAAATTTACAAAAAAATCATTTGAAAGCGATTCTTTGTTATTTGTAAAAACCCCATAATTTGATTCATCAAAATTGGTGTTTAAAACCCGCATTCCGCCAATCAACACAGTCAATTCTGGAGCGGTAAGACACATCAATTGTGCTTTATCTATCAGCATTTCTTCTGCAGAAACGGTATAGGTCGCTTTCAGGTAGTTTCTAAATCCGTCGGCATTGGGCTCTAAGATTGCAAAGGAGTCTACGTCTGTTTGATCTTGGGTAGCATCGGTTCGCCCTGGGGTAAAAGGAACACTTATTTTCTGACCAGCATTTTGAGCCGCCTTTTCTATACCAACACAACCGCCCAGTACAATCAAGTCTGCTAAGGAAACCTCTTTCCCGTCCATTTGGCTGCTGTTAAAGGTGTTTTTTATTTGTTCTAAACGTGCAATAACGGAACGCAGTTGTTCGGGCTTATTCACTTCCCAATCTTTCTGAGGCGATAAGGTCAGACGCGCACCATTGGCACCACCACGCTTATCAGAATTCCTGTAGGTAGAAGCAGAAGCCCAAGCTGTAGACACCAATTGTGCTATGGTGAGTTCTGAGTTCATAAGTATTGCTTTGAGTGAATTGATGTCTGCCTGATCAATTTGTTTAGCTTTAGGGGCGGGAATTGGGTCTTGCCATATCAAATCTTCTTGCGGAACTTCTGCCCCTAAATAAAGTGCTTTCGGCCCCATATCCCGATGCGTAAGTTTAAACCAAGCACGAGCAAATGCATCTGCAAACTCAGTTGGATTTTCATAAAAACGCTTGGAAATAACCTTATATTTTGGGTCTTCTATAAGCGCAATATCAGTTGTAAGCATGATCGGACTATGCGTTTTCGATGGATCGTGAGCGTCGGGTACTGAACCCACTCCGCCATCGTTTTTAGGTTTCCATTGATGTGCNNATAAGCGCTACAGTTTCTTCATCATTCATAGCCATTCGTCCAAAAGTTTCTCGAATATCAACTGCAGAAGCTAGTGGATCTGGTTTTCCATTTGGACCCTCTGGGTTTACATAGATGAGGCCCATTTGTACAGCTGCAAGTGGATTTTCTAATTCGCGATCCCCTTCATATCGTTTGTCTGCAAGCCATTCTACTTCTGATCCCCAATAAATATCTTCTTCTGGTTCCCAAACATCTTCACGTCCACCTGCAAAGCCAAAGGTTTCAAAGCCCATGGACTCCAAAGCGCAGTTACCAGCGAGTATCATCAAATCTGCCCATGAGATTTTATTCCCATACTTTTGTTTTATGGGCCATAGCAAAAGTCTTGCCTTATCTAAGTTCCCGTTGTCTGGCCAACTGTTTAAGGGTGCAAAACGTTGGGTTCCGGATCCGGCTCCCCCACGACCGTCTGCTATTCTGTAGGTTCCGGCACTGTGCCATGCCATGCGTATGAAAAAAGGTCCGTAGTGTCCAAAATCTGCTGGCCACCAATCTTGGGAGTTTGTCATTAGCGTCTCAATATCTTGCTTTAAAGCAGGGAGGTCCAACGACTCAAAAGCCTTGCGATAATTGAAATCAGCATCCATTGGATTTGAAGCCTTTGAATGTTGACGCAGGATGTTTAAATTCAATTGATTGGGCCACCAATCTTTGTTTTGTGTTCCTTTTCCTGCAACTTGTTTTAGAGCGCCTCCGTTAAAAGGACATTTCCCTCCTGATGTAGTGTTTTTCAAATTTTCCATAATGACAAAATATTAAAATCAATTGATCTAAAGTAGTGAGGAGATCAATTGCTTTTACAAACATAGTATTGATATTCCCTATAGTTGCATCATAAACAATTATAAATCAACTATTAGCTTGTGTTACGAAAGTTATAAGCTCCCGATTCTACTCGCATTCATTAAGCAATTGAGGAGGAAGGGCATTACCGTTCAAATAATTTAAATATGGAAAGTTGAGGTTAAATCCAAAATTCATATTAGATTTACCTGTTTTAATTAATTTTAAATTAAATTAATCTTTTCCAAGAATTATGGCTGATAAATACATTGATATCGACACGCTGAAGTATATGCTTTATGATGTGCATCAACTAGAAGAATTATTTAAAAGAGAACGCTTTGTTGATCATGATAAAGAATCCATCGATCTCTTTTTAGAATCGAATAAAGACTTTGCCGATAAGGAGTTATTTCCTTTCGTCAAAGAGATGGATGAGCAACCAGCTCATTATAAAGACGGAAAAGTATACGTTCATGATCAAGTAAAGACCATGATGCATAAGGGAGGAGAACTTGGGGTTATCTCTGCTTCTTTTGATTATGATGACGGTGGTATGCAAATTCCACTATTGGCTCACACAGCTGCTTACTTTATTCTCGATGCTGCCAACAATCATTTACCTGGATATGCAGGCTTAACCCAAGGAGCTGCAGAATTAATCATCCACTTTGCAAACAAAGCATTGAATGAGGCCTATGTTCCCAAGATGTTATCAGGGCAATGGGGCGGTACCATGTGTTTGACAGAGCCACAAGCCGGAAGTTCCTTGTCGGATATTGTGACTAAGGCTAAACCCACTTCCGATGGCTACTATAACATAACAGGCCAAAAGATTTTCATCTCCGGAGGGGACAATCAATTTGCAGAGAACATCGTTCATTTGGTTCTTGCCCGTATTGAAGGAGCGCCGAAAGGAACCAAAGGAATTTCTCTATTTGTAGTTCCAAAAAACAGACCCGATGCCTCAGGAGTTTTAACACCAAATGATGTTACTACAGTTGCAGATTTTCAAAAGTTAGGTCAACGGGGATATTGTACCACCCATCTCGGATTTGGAGATGCTGAGGATTGCAGAGGATGGCTTGTTGGGAACGAAAATCAAGGCTTGAATTATATGTTTTTGATGATGAATGCTGCACGAATTGCTGTAGGTCGTGGCGCTTCTGCCATTGCATCTGCTGCCTATTATGCTTCTTTACAATATGCCAACGAGCGACCACAGGGAAGGAAATTATCTAGTGACGGAAAGAAAAATCCTGATGAGAATCAAAGCTTGATTATTGAACACCCCGATGTTAGACGCATGCTTTTATTACAAAAAGCAGTCGTAGAAGGCTCCATGAGTCTTGTGCTGCGAGCGGCTAAATATTACGACTTAGAGGTTACCGCCACCTCCCCAGAAGAAAAAAACAAATACAATACCCTCCTTGAGATGATTATTCCTGTAGTGAAGACCTATCCATCGGAAGCGGGAAGTTATGCCGTAAATAATGGCTTACAGGTATTGGGCGGCTATGGTTTTTGTGCTGATTTTATCTTACAACAATACTATAGAGACATACGAATTTCTGCGATATACGAGGGAACTACCGGGATTCAATCCCAAGATTTATTGGGTCGTAAAATCACAATGGGCCAGGGCTCAGGACTTGCTTTATTGTCTGCCGAAATCTTAGAAACAATTGAAGCTTCTAAGAAACATGAAGCATTACAACCCTATGCGGCTATTTTAAGTGAAAAATTAGCGCTTACACAGAAGATACTTCAGCAACTGATGCCACACGCTGTAAAAGGAGACTTTGAACGTTACTTAGCAGATGCTAGTATTTTTATGGAATTTTTTAGTCTTATTATTATTGGATGGACATGGCTCGAGATAGCAACCAAAGCTCAAGAAAGTCTAAAGGACCCTGATGCTTCCTTATCTGAAGAATTTTATATTGGAAAAATAGAGACCATGAAATATTTCTTTAGCTACGAACTTCCAAAGACGTTGGGACAAGCAGCAATTTTAATGGATCCAACAACCGTTACTATTAAAAAGGAAAAAGAAGAATACATCAATTAAATTATAAAAACGGAAAACTATATTTAAAATCATAGAAACTAAATGCCGTTTTTTTTCTTTGAAATCTGAAAAAAAAACAATCTTTGCGCTAACAAATACTATTTATCTATGAAAGAGCTTCTACAATTTGATTTTAAACATATTCGCGGGGATTTATTCGGCGGACTAACTGCTGGTATTGTTGCTTTACCTCTTGCACTAGCCTTTGGTGTGAGTTCGGGCTTAGGACCAAGCGCTGGTCTCTATGGAGCTATTTTCTTAAGCTTTTTCGCTGCGTTGTTTGGAGGTACTGCCACTCAAATTTCTGGGCCTACGGCTCCAATGACTGCCGTAAGTATGGTTTTTATTGCAGAAATCATTTCCAATTTCGACGGAAATGTTGAAAAGGCGCTCCCGACGATCCTATGCGTTTTCTTTTTAGCAGGTTTAATTCAAGTTGCCCTCGGTATGTTGGGAATTGGTAAATACATACGATACATCCCCTACCCGGTAGTCTCAGGTTTTATGACCGCTATTGGGGTGATCATTCTAATTACACAAATTCCACCTTCTTTTGGTTATTACCCCAAGGAAGATTTAAATTACGTTACACAGTTCAAGCCTCAAGCCGAAGAAATTATTTTAGAAAATATTCTGAAGGATGAGATGAATGAGGGAATCCTTGTTCTTGAAGATTTTAAAACAACCATCGATCGAGCACAAAAAATAACGGAAGAAGATATTTTAATTGAAGCTAAAACATTAGCTGGAAAAAATGCTTCGGGAGTTATTGGTACTATAAAATCAGTACCTAAAATATTCCGTGATATAAATTATATGGAGGTCCTCTTGGCGTTTTTTACTATTTTGATCATCTTTGGGTTTAAACGCATCACAACTAAAGTGCCCAGCACGCTGGTAGCACTCTTTGTAGTATCTGGTGTTGCTATAGGCTTTGGTTTAGATTACCGTCCCATTGCTGCAATCCCATCGGGTTTACCACTTCCAAACCTATCCCTTTTCGGGAGTCTTGGAATGGGTACACTGAGTACCTACATCTTTACAGCCATTACCCTGGCATTCCTTGGAGCTATTGATTCACTGCTAACTTCAGTAGTATCGGACAACATGACTAAAACAGTACACAAGCCCAATAAGGAACTTATTGGTCAAGGAATTGGAAATAGTATTGGAGCAATATTCGGGGGCTTACCTGGAGCTGGAGCTACCATCAGAACCGTTGTAAACATTAATGCGGGAGGTAAAACAAGACTTTCAGGAATGATTTCTGGACTGCTTTTACTTGTTATCTTATTAGCACTTGGTCCAATTGCCTCACAAATACCTGCAGCTGTTCTAGCAGGAATTTTAATTACCGTAGGAATTGGTGTAATGGACTACAAAGGGCTAAAAGCTATCCCAGCCATGCCACGTGATGAAGTTCTAATATTGATTGTAGTTCTGATTCTTTCTACAGTTTGGAATCTAGTATTTGCTGTAGGAATTGGTTTGGTAATCGCTTCTCTCATGTTCATGAAAAAAATTGGAGATTTAACCAGTGATAGTTTGAATATAGTAGCCCTCAAAGAAGAAGAATCATGGGAAGATGAAAAAGGTTTACCCAAAGACATAAAGAAAGAAGTATTCATAAAACACATTGATGGGCCTTTATTCTTCGGATCAACCTCCAAGTTTACAGAAACTGCGAAACAGATACCAGAAAACGCTTCAACCTTAGTGATTCGACTCGATAAGGTTCCTTATATCGATCAGTCGGGACTATATGCACTAGAATCTGTGATTTTGGATTTACGCCAACAAGACAAGAATGTACTGTTGGTTGGAGCTACAAAACAGCCCGAATACATGATGGAGCGTATCGATATTATTCCTGATCTGGTTTCTAAAGATCAGTTATTCGATGACTTCGATCAATGTTTGGATTGGCTTAAGAAAAATAAATAATAAGTGAAAATTTGACTAGTAAACTAAAAGTTTAGGCGAAAGCCTAAGCTTTTACTAGTTCAAACAAATCTTTTCGAATTAATTTATATTCCTCAACAGACTTTGTTTTTACTTCATGATCTTCCTTGTCGATGTTGTCTGAAAACCAATCGCTAGCAATTTCGTTAAATTCTATGTCAAGATTGCGTTTACTCCACATTGACATTTCATAAACAACAGGATATAAATCAATACCCATATCCGTTAGGTAATAGTATTTTGTTTTCTTGTTATTCGGAGCAAAAGCAAAATCAATAATACCTTTTGATTTTAATGATTTTAGACGATCCGTTAAAATATTAGTTGCAATACCTTCTGGAGAGTCCATGAATTGCTTAAAGGTGTTTCTTTCTAGAAAGAAGTCACGGACAATCAGTAGAGACCATTTGTCACCGACAAGGTCTACTAAATTTGAAATGGGACAGCCTGATCTATAGTCCATATTAAAAACAAATTAATTGTCTACAAACATACATAATTTATTTTTTAATCAACTTATTATTATAATAGTTAACAGCATATATATCTTTTTATTTTAAATGCCCTAATAGTTGCATCCAACCTACTCAAACGATCTTCTAAATAATGCTTTAGATCATTTATTACATTGGGGTAATCAACAGAACTACCAATCCATTGATTGTAGTTTCTTTCAATTGTAGCAGATGAATCTGCATTTAGATAATTAATATTTTAAATAAAGAAACTAGCAACTAATGAATGTGTATTTTTGTGCACTAAAAAGAATCCAATTCCTATGAATTTACTCTCCGTTGAAGGCATTTCAAAATCGTATGGTGAAAAAGTTATTTTCAAGCCACTATCGTTTGGAATAAATAAGGGTCAGAAAATTGCTCTAATTGCTAAAAACGGAAGTGGAAAAACCTCAATCCTAAACATCATTGCAGGCGAGGATGATCCAGATCAAGGAAATGTTGTTTACAGAAAGGGTACCCGCGTTGCTAATTTGGCTCAGGAACCGAAACTGGATGCAAAACTCACCGTTGAAGAAAGCATTTTACAAGCCGACAACCCTACCCTCGAGATCATTGCTAACTACGAGCGTGCACTCGAAAATCCGGATGATCAAGAAGCTTATCAAAAGGCTTTTGAAGCAATGGATCAAAATCAGGCATGGGACTTTGAAAATCAGTACAAGCAGATTTTATTCAAACTTAAACTGAATGATTTAAGTGCGGTCGTAGGTAGCCTTTCTGGGGGTCAAAAAAAGAGAATTGCTCTCTGTAATGCACTGCTCATGCAACCCGAACTGATCATCTTAGATGAGCCTACCAACCATCTGGATCTTGAGATGATTGAATGGCTAGAAGAATATTTTGCAAAAGAAAAGGTCACCCTTTTAATGGTTACCCACGATCGGTATTTCTTAGAACGCGTATGTAACGAAATTATAGAATTAGATGAGGGTGACCTCTACACCTACAAAGGAAACTATTCCTATTACCTGGAAAAAAGAGAAGCCCGATTAGCTCAGGAGTCCGTTGAAGCACATAAAACCAAGCTCCATTTCAAAAAAGAGTTGGATTGGATGCGTCGCCAACCCAAAGCCAGAACAAC
>DLQQ01000058.1:70692-85654 GCA_002477625.1 Candidatus Arcticimaribacter sp. UBA7428 | reverse complement strand
GCAATAACCGTTTTTGCACCCTCGCCTGTATAGCCTCCCCAAATTCCGTTTACATCCAGTGTTGGTCGGATAGAGTTTCGTTCTAAAGTGGTGTATCCTGTTTCGCCATGGACTGCAGGAATTTTGATTTCATTTTTATAGTCCTCTAAATCGAAAGGAGCTTTAGCCATTTCTGCTCGCTCTTCTTTACTAATATCTTCAACTCCATCATAAAACCCAGGGATGGTAATGCGATTATTTTCGTCGTGCAATTGGGCTATCATTTGGGTTAAAATATTGATTGGATTGGCAACTGCACCTCCGTATAAGCCAGAGTGTAAGTCTCGATTTGGACCCGTCACCACAACTTCCATATAGCTCAACCCACGAAGTCCAGTTGTAATTGAGGGTTGTGTATTGCTGATCATGCCCGTATCTGAAATGAGGATTACGTCATTGGAAAGTTTTTCTTTGTGTTCTTGAATAAAAAGCTCCAAATTATCACTTCCAACTTCTTCTTCCCCTTCGATCATGAATTTCACGTTGCAGGGAAGTTCATCATGAGTAACCATCATTTCTAATGCTTTGATGTGCATATACATTTGTCCTTTATCGTCGCAAGCTCCTCGGGCAAATAGGGCGCCCTCTTGATGCAGGTCTGTTTTCTTGATTACGGGCTCGAATGGTGGGCTATCCCATAGTTCAACGGGGTCTGGTGGTTGAACATCATAATGTCCATAAACCAAAACAGTTGGTAAATTTGGATCTATTAGGCGCTCCCCATAAACAATAGGGTGGCCTTGGGTTGGGAATATTTCAGTTTCGGTACAACCAGCTTTAGACAATGCGTTTTGAACCCAAGATGCCCCTCTTTTGATGTCATCATTGTATTTTGAGTCAGCACTGATTGTTGGAATTTTAAGAAGATCAATCAATTCCTCAATAAAACGTTGTTTGTCAGCGGGTAATATCGTAGCCATATGTCTTGCTCTTTTGGTTTGTTTATTTCTCACAAAGATTGAGTTTTTTTCTCACTAAAAAACTATTTTCATGAAAACTTGATTATATTTGCCCAGTAAATTTTTACTGCGGGTGTGGTGAAATTGGTAGACACGCTAGACTTAGGATCTAGTGCTTTACGGCTTGGGGGTTCGAGTCCCTTCACCCGCACAAAAAAAGCCTTCTGAAACTCAGAAGGCTTTTTTTATGCAATCAGTTGAAGACCCATTTCGGGTATTTCAATTTGCTATCGATCCATCCTTAGCGATCGAGTTTGAAACTATCTAATTTAATATCATCCAATCCATCATTGTCAAAAGGATATTCCATTTGATCTTGGATATTATACAATGAAATTAATATAAATTCACTTACGATGACAACAAAATATGTAATCCATTCTGGGTTCTCAAAACCAATTTTATTGATGATCGTTGGGGTATATATCAAAGGAAATATATAGATAAAAACTTTACAATACGCTTTCAAACTAATTGGTGTTCTGTGAATGTGAATTGCCTCTAAGTTTTCTACTCCTTCGTGAAGTGAACGCATGAATCCAAAAATTTTCAAGCGAAAACCACCGGAAATAGTCTCATCATTATCATGAACAAATTGTTCGATTTTGTTTATTGAAGCATCAACTTCTTGTATTGTTACATTGCTTTTTTTTAGATGATTCAGTAGATTATCGCTTATGGTTGTTAGCGTGTTATGGATTTCACTCTTTTTATCATCTTCTAGTTTAGAGTTGGTTGCAAAACAATGTTGAAGGGTTAAAATTGATCCTCGAAATCTACTTAAATGCTCTAATGCTTTTTCTCTTCTTTTGAATGCACCTCTAATAGCAAAAACTAAAGGGAAAATAATTGCGATACTAATCAATGTTAGGTCAATATTATATACAACTCCTAGTTTGTATGAGAAGTAAGGTACTGCTAGTGATATGATTAGCGTGTATAATGTCCGCTTATTGATGATAGAAAAGTACCGATTCATGTTTTTATTTCTAAAAGGTTATATTTGATAAATTTATTAACTATATATATCCTATGCAACCAATGAAGACATTATTAATTATGTTGTGTGCAACTACCCTTGTTTTTGCACAAGAAGAGCCCAAGGTTCTTTTCCAAACTCAAGACATCATTCCTATACAGATCAGTTTTTCAAATCGTGATCTCAAGAAGAATGATAACGACACGATTTTTTTCGATACCACAATGAAATACCAAACCCTAGACGGTGCTTGGAATGACATTAATGTAGGTGTGCGTGCTCGTGGTAACTTCAGAAGATCAACCTGTTATTTCCCTCCGATCAAAATGAAGATTAAGAAATCGGCTGCTAAAGAGACTATTTTTAAAGGAAATAAAAAATTAAAATTAGTTATTCCATGTCTCCAAGAGAAAAATAAAAATGATAATATTCTTAAAGAATTAATTGGTTATAAGTTGTTTGAGCTTATTTCACCTTATCACTTTAAGACGAGACAAGTTACCATTGATTTTGATGAAATAAAGAGAAAGAAAACCGTAAAACACGATCTTAACGGCTTCTTCATCGAAGACGATAAAAATGTGGCTAAGCGCTTTGGTGGTAAGGTTTTTGAACGATTCATCCACCCCTTGTCAATGAATGCAGAAGCTTCTGTTCAAAATATCTTTTTCCAATATATGATTGGTAATACGGATTTCTCTGTCGCTTACCAGCACAACGGGAAATTGCTTTATGCTAACAAGCAAATCATTCCATTGCCCTATGATTTTGACATGTCTGGTTTAGTTGACCCTAGCTATGCGGTTGCAAACGAAGCACTCGGTCTTAAAGACATTCAAGAGAGAGCCTATAGAGGTTTTAAAAGAGATGAAGCTTTAATGAATGATGTTCGTGCACAATTCTTGAATAATAAAGAAGCTTTCTTTGCTATTATAGATGGTTTTAAACCGCAATTTGACAATCCAAAAGAGCACCAAGAAGTTGTAGATTATATTGCTTCGTTCTTTGATGTAATTGAGAGTGATAAATTATTCCAATCAAAAATAATGGATCAAATGAGAACCAAATAAGGGGACTTATTTGATACATACAACAGCTCAGTTTTTGATGTTGATTTCTAAAAAGTATAAGTTGATGGCTCCTGTTTAACAGGAGCCATTGATGTTTATACGAATTACTGAGTAAATATGTGTGTTGTGCTTTACAGTTAAAGAAAACTTATTTAATACGGTCTTGGGTTTAAACATCATTTTGGATATTCAAAAAACTTCCCGAAGTGATAATCAATATGTATTGTGTTCTTTGATGTGTTTGAAAGGTAGGAGAGGTTTTAATAAGAAACTCTACACGCATTTACTCGTTTAAAACATCCAACATTTTATTGAAAATCAATGTGTTGTCGTATATTCCAGAAAAAGTATCAGCAGCCGGGCCTTTGGCGAAAACGGGAACCATAGACGCAGTATGACCAACGGTAGAAAACTCTACACTGGGGCGCATTTTTTTAATATCGCCCTTAGGGATTGTTAAGCCTCCAGTTTCGTGATCAGCAGTTACAACTACTAAAGTGTTCGGATGTTTTAGGGTGTAATCTAATACGGTTTGGATAGCAGCATCAAAGTCGTTGAATTCAGAAATTACATATTCTATTTCATTTGAATGTCCACCCCAGTCGATTTGTGAACCCTCAACCATCATGAAAAATGGCTTTTGATCACGGTCAAACTTATTTAAAACGCTTTGAACAGCATCTTTTAATGGAAGTCTACCATCCAAGATTCTATTTGGCTCATCCCGATTGGTGAAGTGACCGATTTTTGATGCGGTTGATTTATCGAATCTTGATAAAGAGGAAACAATATCGTAAGTACTCATTTCCTTGATCAAATTTCTATTATCCTCCCGATCATTAAAATGCTTTTTTCCACCGCCAATAAAGTAGTCTACTACACTTGTACTCATTTGTAGAGCGATGTTTTCATATTCTTTTCTTGAAACAACATGGGCATAAAACGAAGCAGGAGTTGCATGTACTATACTGGAAGTAGCAATCAAGGCAGTCTGATAACCCTTTTCTTTACTTATTTCAAGAATCGATTTTGGTTTTTTATTTTTGGAGCTTATCCCAACTACACCATTGAGTGTTTTTACTCCCGAAGCCATTGCGGTTCCCGAGGCTGCAGAATCGGTCACTAGTGAATTTGACGAATGTGTTTTTGCTAGACCAACACTGCTGAAGTCTTCTAAAGCAGTTTTATTGCCGTTGAAATACATTCCTGCTGTTATCTGATTCAACCCCATACCATCTCCTATCATTAAAATGATGTTGATTGGTGCTTTTTCTTGAGCTGTTATGCTGGTTAGGCTAAACGTTAAGCAAATTAAGAAAATGATGTTTTTCATAAAAAATTTAATATGGCTGCAAATTAATGATTCTAAACTATTTCTTACTCTTTAATAAACTTCTTTTAATTTCAATAGAATTTTTGAAGTAGCACCAGCTTGTTTTTTGATGTAGTTCAAATTCGTTAATCCCATTTCTTTTTGAAGGTTTTTATCCGCGACTATTTTCGAAAATTCATTTTCAAATAAAAGAGAAGAGTCAACACTTACAATTCCTCCTAAAGCTACTAAATCTTGTACCTCTTGATAGCGTGTATAGTTTTTCCCTATGAGTATAGGAATCCCAAAAACCGCTGGCTCTAGGGTGTTGTGAAGCCCTTTTGTTCCCATAGCACCACCCACATAAGCAATATCGGCATAGCTGTATATTTTTGTCAGAATCCCAATGCAGTCTATCAGGAGAATGTCTGCATCTTCTTTTTTTTGCTGAGACAAATCACTCCAACGTATCACAGTTTTATGGAATGAAAGTTCTACCTGACATAAGGACGCTTCATCTACATTATGCGGGGCAATTATTGTTTTTAAATTGGATTTTGAATCAATTGTTTTCGATAGGATAGCAACATCCTCTGGCCAACTGCTCCCGACAACAAAACAGTACTGGTCTTGAATGAAGTCTGCGATTGTTTCATTCGTATTGTCTTGGTTTAAAATGTCCAACACACGATCTGTTCGGGTATCTCCAATTACTAGAGTATTTTCAATTCCAACAGAGCTAAGTAATTTCTGAGAGGCTTCGTTTTGAACAAAAAAGAAGTCGATCTTTTTCAATATGTTTTTCATGTAAAACCCCCAAGGTTTGAAAAACAATTGTTGCTCTCTAAAAATACTAGCAACAGAAAAAACTGGAATCTTTTGTTTTTGAAGTTCGCTGATCAAATTGGGCCAAAATTCATATTTAATTAAAAACAGTACTTGTGGGCGTAAGGCTTCAATGAATCTCAGAACTGATTTTTTACGATCGAGTGGGAGGTAAGTCACCACATCTGCAAAAGCATAATTTTTTTGCACCTCATAGCCTGAGGGTGAAAAAAACGTAAGCGCAATCCTATGGTTTGGAAAATCTTTTTTACAAGACTCGATTAGTGGGCGTGCTTGCTCAAATTCACCAAGGGAGGCACAATGAAACCACAACACCTGATCGTTTACACTGATTTTGGATTGAATTGTTTCTAGGCTGTTAGCTCGTACTTTCAAAAAGTGTGCTGTTTTTTTAGAAAAAAGCGCGAGCACCCGTACAAAAAGCAAGATGATTTCTATTCCAAAAGAGTACAACATAGTTCCTTATTCTAGCTTCAAAAATAGTTTATCTGAGAATCCCATGAAAGAAGAATCCTTTTTTTAAATTTGTCTATTAAATTTGCTCGATGAAAAAAATCCAAATGGTAGACCTCAAAGGTCAATACGCATTCATAAAACCTGAAGTTGATCTCGCTTTGCAAGAGGTACTAGAAACTACTTCATTTATTAATGGACCTGCCGTTCGAGAATTTCAAGCAGATTTAGAGGCTTATCTGGGTGTTAAGCACGTAATTCCATGTGCCAACGGAACCGATGCTTTACAAATTGCCTTGATGGGCTTAGGATTAAAGCCAGGGGATGAAATCATAACGGCAGATTTTACTTTTGCTGCCACCGTGGAAGTAATAGGTTTATTAAACCTTACCCCAGTTTTGGTTGATGTAGACCCGAAAACCTTTAACATCAGGCCTGCTGAAATTGAAAAAGCAATTACGTCTAAAACCAAGGCAATAATTCCAGTACATCTTTTTGGACAAAGTGCTCCCATGGATGAAATCATGGAATTGGCTCACAAGCACGATCTGTTTGTGATTGAAGATAATGCACAAGGTATAGGAGCAACCTATACACACAAAGACGGAACAAAAGCAAAGACGGGTACCATTGGTCATGTTGCAGCTACTTCTTTTTTCCCGTCTAAAAATCTTGGGGCCTATGGTGATGGGGGAGCAATTTTCACTAACGACGACGACTTAGCACACCTCATTCGGGGCATAGTAAACCACGGAATGTACACGCGCTACTACCACGATGTAGTTGGCGTGAATTCACGACTGGATTCCCTCCAGGCAGCGGTGCTTAAAATTAAATTACAGTATCTCGATTATTATAACGAACGAAGAAAAACAGCTGCGATTCTTTACTCACAGTTACTTTCTAATCATCCGAACATCATAACCCCCTTTCGACTTGCAGATTGTAATTCACATGTATTTCATCAGTACACCTTAAGAATCATAAACCACGACCGAGACGGCTTAGTGCAATTTCTTAATGCTAATGACATTCCGTGTGGGGTGTATTATCCTGTGCCCTTGCATTTGCAAAAAGCCTATACGCATGACGGTTACAACGAGGCAGATTTTAAAGTTACTAATCAACTAGTGAAAGAAGTGATTTCCCTTCCCATGCATTCTGAATTGACCTTAGATCAAGTGGAGCATATTACGCTCAAGGTAAAGGAGTTTTTGGGGTAATTTTAATTAATTAGACGTGCCATTTAAAAAAGACAAGGCCCTCTTCAATACAGACTCTGTTCTCAATATTCTGTAGTGCCCTGTTCCCGTTACCTCTTCCAAAGTAGCTTCTTCCCAATGGGCGTTGACTTCCTTTGATTGCTCAACCGATAAAACGCGGTCATTTGTATCGTGTAAGATGAGTGCTTTTTTAACTTGAGATTTTACAGCATATGCTGCAACATTCATTTCACTGACTATAATTCCTTCTTCTTGTTCGATCTTTTTAATAAGCAGCTTTATAACTCGATCGCATACACCCACCATTTCTGCTACAAACTGAATTCGATTTTCAAATCGGTTGGGTGTGGTAAACAATACATAGCGATCAATTACAATTTCTGGAGAGTTCCCCAGAAAAACCGTAGTTGCAACACCCCCAAAAGAGTGACTTACTATTTTTTTTATAGCGTATTTACAAATCAAAGCACCCACGAGCTTACTGAATTTAAAGAGGCTGGTTTTGCCCTTTGAACTAGCTCCATGTCCTGGACCATCAAAGGCATAAACCGTGTAATCATCAGCGATTAAAACTTTGATTAAATCTGCAAAATTCCCAGCCTGTCCTTCCCAACCGTGAACAAGTAGAACCGTTTTAGATCCTGTACCCCAGCGATAGGTTTGTATGATAAAATCTTCAAAAGGAAATTCAGTTTGTTTAGCTTTGTTCAACATAAGAGCTTCGTGCGGGCGTAGCGTATGAACTTGAGGGCTTGTTAGGTGTTTGTACGCAATAGAAACAAACAAGTTGGGGAAAATGGAAGATAAAAAATAGATTAGTTTTTTTTTCAAAAGCCAAAATTGATATTGGATGTCGTTATAAAGTATGTGCGAAAATAGTATCTTCATCCAAAACATTACTATTATGAAGAAAATTATTTGTGTTTTATCTTTTTTAATGTCCCTCGGACTAGTAGCTCAAACAACATACTTGCATTGCGGTCAAGTTTTTGATAGTGCCTCAGGAAAAATGAAAAAAGAACAAACCATTGTCGTAGAAGACAATCTCATTATAGCAATTAACAAAGGGTATACTACAGTTGAATCTGATTCCATTCAACTTATTGATCTGAAAGCCAAAACAGTTTATCCGGGTTTTATCGATATGCATGTGCACATCGAATCGGAATCGAATCCACAAGCCTATTTGAACCGCTACCGTCTTAACGAAGCAGATGTTGCCTATGATGCAGCAGTCTATGCAGAGCGTTCGCTTATGGCTGGCTTTACAACCGTTCGCGACATGGGTGGTTCGGGAGTAAACATTGCTTTACGGAATGCGATTGCCAAAGGGAAAATTCCAGGGCCCCGTATTTTTACTGCTGGTAAAACCTTAGCTTCTACAGGGGGGCACGGAGATCCTACCAATGGAAACAAAGATGATTTTCAGGGAGATCCAGGACCAAAACAAGGTGTTGTTAACTCTGTTGAAGATGCTCGAAAAGCCGTGCGCCAACGTTATAAGAATGGAGCTGATTGGATTAAAATAACAGCTACAGGTGGTGTTTTAAGTGTAGCAAAGAGCGGAGAAAATCCCCAATTTACTAAAGAAGAAATCAAAGCGATTACTACTACTGCGAAAGACTATGGGATGAAGGTTGCTGCTCATGCGCACGGAGATGAAGGTATGTATAGAGCCGTTGCTTCGGGTGTTAAAACCATTGAACACGGAACTTTAATGAGTAAACGAACCATGGAGCTGATGAAAGAAAAACAAGCCTATTTAGTGCCTACAATTACCGCTGGAAAACAGGTGGTAGAAAAAGCTAAAATCCCAGGATATTATCCAGCTATTATCGTGCCTAAGGCATTGAAAGTTGGACCAAAAATTCAAGAAACGTTCAAAAAAGCTTATAAACTTGGAGTTCCCATTGCATTTGGTACAGATGCAGGTGTATTCCCTCATGGACTCAATGCTAAAGAATTTGGCTATATGGTTGAGGTTGGAATGCCAGCCAGCGAAGCGCTTCAATCGGCTACCATTGTCAATGCTGCGCTATTGGATAATGAAGATAAGCTAGGTCAAATAAAAGTAGGGTTTTACGCTGACATCGTGGCTTCCGATGCCAATGCTTTGGATGCCATTGCAACTTTAGAAAACATCAGCTTTGTGATGAAAAATGGTGTGGTTTATAAGAACAAATAATTTAACCGATCGTTCCCGAACTTGTTTCTGCGGAACGGTCGATTTTTTTAACCAAACCTTGCAGTACTTTTCCTGGCCCAACTTCAGTAAAGGAAGTGGCACCGTCGCTTAGCATTTGTTGTACGCTTTGCGTCCAACGAACGGGAGCTGTGAGTTGTGCGATTAAATTGGTTTTTATGATTGCTGCATCTGTAATCCCAGTTGCAACTACATTTTGGTATACCGGACAAATTGGATCCTGAATAGAAGTGTGCTCAATCGCTGCGGCTAATTTTGTTTTTGCAGGTTCCATCAGCGGCGAGTGAAATGCTCCTCCAACTGGGAGGGGAAGTGCTCGTTTTGCACCAGCTTCTTTCATAGCTTCACAAGCCAATCCAATGGCTTCTTTCTCGCCCGAAATAACCAATTGCCCCGGACAGTTGTAGTTTGCAGCCACTACAATTCCAGAGATTTTTGTACAAACGTCTTCAATGACCTGATCTTCGAGGCCTAAAACGGCGGCCATGGTTCCGGGAACTTCATCACAGGCATCTTGCATAGCCAAAGCACGCTGATGTACGAGCTTCAGGCCGCTTTCAAAACTAAGTGCCTTTGCCGCTACTAGGGCAGAAAACTCCCCCAATGAATGACCGGCCACACAAGCAGGATTAAATGATTTTCCCATTACAGTGCTCAAAATAACCGAATGTAAAAAAATAGCAGGTTGGGTAACTTGGGTTTGTTTCAAGGCCTCTGCATCTTCACCAAACATAATATCCGTTATATTAAATCCTAAGATGTCGTTGGCTTGATGAAATAAGGTTTTTGCTTCTTGAGATGCTTCGTAAATGTATTTCCCCATCCCAGGGAATTGAGCTCCTTGTCCAGGAAATAAAAATGCTTTCATTGGTTATTTTTTATCGTAGGTTATATAGGTGTAGTCGTAGGGTTGGTTCTCTGTTTTCGACACAAACTCTTCGGTGCTTACAGTCCATTTGGAGCTGTCAATTTTCGGAAAAAAGACATCGGCATCAAATTCGTGATGCACTCGGGTGAGTTCAATTCGATCGCAATGATCCATGAAGAGTGAATATATCTGAGCTCCTCCAATTACAAAAGGCTGGGCATCATCCTCGGCAAGCGCCAAAGCTTCTTCAATTGAAGCGGCAACCACCGCTCCTTCTGCCTTATAAACTGCATTATTTGTCAATACAATATTGGTTCGATTGGGTAATGCTTTTGGCATGGATTCAAAAGTCTTACGACCCATGATAATTGCATGACCAGTAGTCAGTCGTTTAAAACGTTTTAAGTCTTCCGAGATATGCCAAATTAGGTCATTTTCCTTGCCTAGAGCATCATTTTCTGCAGCTGCAGCAATGAGGGTAATCGTTTTCTTTTCTGGCATAGTATTGCTTTTTTTTATAACCAACTCCTCTTCGTATAAGACGTGTTCGTTTTGAAATTTTATTCCTTCTTGCATTCTGTTTAAAGTAGTTGTTTTACGATCAGTAGCTTTTAAAAACGCTCCATCTACAATCGACTACAAAGACCGTAAAAATAAGTTAAATAACAAAGTGTTCCCTCAAAATATCACCAAAGGGTTTTGTTTTAGTTTACTATATTTACAACACACATAAATCAAATAGGTTGACTTTCAGGAATCCCGATGAAATAAAAAATAAGTACCCTTCTTTAACGGGATGTACCTACCTCAATACGGCCTATACGGGTGTGGTTTCTTCGTCTTTGATGGAATGGAGGAAGGCTACTGATAATAACTACGCTGTTGAAGTTGACCGGTTCAAAAACAATCAAGCGGTTGTTATGGAAACAAATGCGCAATTACAAGTTGCACGTTTAATGCACACCGAGGTTGATCAGGTTTTTTTAGCTTCCAGTTGTTCTGCTGGGCTACAAGCTTTTTTATTTAAAATTCCTAGAGATTATAAATTTTTGCTTCTCCAAGATGATTATCCTGCCATCACACAAATGGTTTCGGATCATCAATTTGATTATACCGAAATTTCCTTACAAAACGAGCTTGAGGTTTCGGTCTTAGCGGAGTTGAGACAAAATAAGTACGAAGTCTTTGCTTTTAGTGCTGTTCAGTACAACTCAGGACTTCTGTTCGACATGGAATTCCTTCATACGATCAAAGAAGAATTTCCAAGCTTGATAATCCTGGTAGATGGCACTCAGTTTATAGGAGCCGAATCTTTTGATTTCGATCAAAGTGCTGTGGATGGGATTTTTGGTAGTGGATATAAATGGCTGCTTGCCAGCTATGGTAATGGTTTTATGTGCTTAAAAAAAAGCTTATTGCTTCAGCTGAATAGTTCAAAAGAAGAGGTGTTGGAGCTTCTGGATCGCGGTCATAAATCTCCCTTAGCGATGGGGTCTCTTGGGTTTGCTATAGAAGAGTTGTTTTCCTTCGATATGGAAGCACTTTTGCGCAAGAAAAAAGAGCTGGCTGTATACTTTTTTGAAGCATTAAAAGAACGCAATCTCTTGGAAGATTTTGTTTGCGAACGCAAAGAACATTCTTCAATTTTTACACTGAAAATTAGTGATGAAACTCACCAAGCATTAATCAAAGAAAACATCCGATGCGTAAAGCGCGGGGTAGGTGTTCGGGTTTCGGTTCACTTCTACAACACCGATCAAGACGTCGATCATTTACTCGAGATGATCGATCGAGCTACTACACAGCAACTGCTCCCTTGATCAGTGGATAAGGATCGTAGTCTATTAATTCGAAATCTTCAAAAGTAAAGGCAAACAAATCCTTGATATCTGGATTGATTTTCATTGTGGGTAATGTTTTTGGGGTTCGAGATAACTGCAATTCAATTTGCTCTTTATGATTGGAGTAAATATGAGCATCTCCAAAGGTGTGAACAAAATCTCCAGCTTCTAAACCACAAACTTGCGCCATCAAAAGCGTTAATAATGCATAGGATGCAATATTAAAAGGTACGCCTAAAAAAACGTCGGCACTTCTTTGGTATAACTGACAGGAGAGTTTTCTATTGGCTACATAAAATTGAAAGAAGGCATGACAGGGGGGGAGTGCTACTTTGTTATTGGCAACATTTTCTGAAAAACTTTTTGTGGTATCGGGTAAAACACTCGGATTCCATGCAGAAACCAACATGCGTCTGCTGTCTGGCGAAGTCTTAAGCGTGTGAATGATGTCTTTAATTTGATCAATTTCTTCACCATTCCAATTACGCCATTGATAGCCGTATACGGGACCTAAGTTTCCTTTTTTATCGGCCCATTCGTTCCAAATACGCACCCCGTTTTCTTGAAGATATTGAATGTTGGTATCTCCTTTTAAAAACCATAACAATTCAAGAATGATCGATTTTAGATGCAATTTCTTCGTAGTAACCATTGGAAAGCCTTGGGCAAGATCGAAGCGCATTTGATACCCAAATACACTTTTGGTACCTGTGCCGGTTCGGTCTGTTTTTTCAACACCTTCGGCTTGAATGTGACGAATAAGATCTAAATATTGTTGCATTGAATAGGATTATGTTCAAAAGTAATTTTTTATACTTTTGGAATGATAGTAGTTTTAGAATAGTTATTAAAAAGAGTCGTTAACAACTGGAATTTATTTCCTTCGAGAAAGTTCATCTCTTATTTTTGCAGCTGCTTCATAGCTTTCAGATTTCACGAGTTTTGCAAGCATTGCATTGAGTTCTTTGCTAGAAGTAGCAGCAATATTCTTTAGGACATCTTCTTTAGGCTCTTGTTCTTCAATGAAATTTTTAATCCAATTTTTATCTTTTTCTTGCGGCTCGTTAACGTTGTTATCGTCTGAATAGCTAGCTTTTTTCATTATGTTCTCATAGGTAAAAACAGGGGCATCAAATCGAATGGCCAATGCAATTGCATCTGAGGTACGGGCATCAATGATTTCTTCAATGTCGTCACGCTCACAAATTAAGCTTGAAAAGAAAACGCCATCTACAAGTTTGTGGATGATGACTTGCTTGATTGTAATTTCAAAGCGATCCAATAGGCTGATGAATAAATCGTGTGTTGAAGGTCTTGTGGGAACAATATCACTTTCTAAACCAACCGTAATGGCTTCAGCTTCAAACCCTCCTATAACAATGGGGAGTCTTCTGTTTCCTTTGGCTTCGCTCAATATGAGTGCATAAGCACCGGTTTGGGCTTGGGTATAAGAAACGCCGATAATTTTAAGCCTGATTAAATCCATAACATCATTTTCCGACTGTGAAATTAGTTCTTTTTTAAAAAAATGCTTTTAATTTTTAGAAATTTTTAATTCTTCAAGTGACTTCTTCCAGCATTAGGTTTTTTATATACAGTTAAAAAACTTAAATTTGCCCACCTATTAAAAATCTTGAAGAATAGATCGTATGAAAGTATTACAGTTTAGACAAGCCATCTGCGAGGCCATGAGTGAAGAAATGCGCCGCGACGAATCCATTTATTTAATGGGCGAAGAGGTTGCAGAATACAATGGAGCCTATAAAGCTTCTAAAGGTATGTTGGATGAATTTGGAGAAAAGCGTGTCATCGACACCCCGATTTCTGAATTAGGTTTTGCAGGGATAGGAGTTGGTTCTACGATGACTGGGAATAGACCGATTATCGAATTCATGACCTTTAACTTTGCACTTGTTGGTATAGATCAAATCATCAACAATGCAGCAAAAATCCGCCAAATGTCGGGAGGACAATTTCCTTGCCCAATCGTATTCAGAGGCCCAACCGCCTCTGCTGGACAACTTGCAGCAACCCACTCGCAAGCCTTTGAAAGCTGGTATGCCAACTGCCCGGGTCTTAAGGTTATTGTACCTTCAAACCCTTACGATGCTAAAGGACTTTTAAAAGCAGCCATTCGTGATGATGATCCTGTGATTTTTATGGAGTCTGAACAAATGTATGGTGATAAAGGAGAAGTCCCTGAAGAAGAGTATATCCTTCCGATTGGAGTTGCCGATATTAATCGAGCAGGTACGGATGTAACAATCGTGTCTTTCGGTAAAATTATTAAAGAAGCATATACTGCAGCTGATGCCCTTGAAAAAGAGGGGATTTCCTGCGAAATTATAGATTTACGAACGGTAAGACCTTTGGACATAGAATCAATTCTTACCTCTGTTAGAAAAACCAATCGCTTAGTGATTCTCGAAGAAGCATGGCCTTTTGGAAATGTTTCTACCGAGATAACCTACCAAGTACAAAACGAAGTATTTGATTATTTAGATGCCCCGATCGAAAAAATAAATACTGCCGATACACCAGCACCATTTTCTCCTGTTCTATTAAATGAATGGCTGCCTAACAGTGAAGATGTAATTGCGGCAGTTAAAAAAGTCGTGTATTTTAAAAAATAAAAGGTTCTTAATACGGATCGCATTACAAACAATTTAAAAACTATTATGGAACAAAATGTTATTTACTTACCACTAATTTTAGCAGTTGGAGGTTTAGTGTATATGTTTATACGCGCAAGCTGGGTAAAAAAACAAGCCCCTGGAAGTGAGAGAATGCAAGAGATATCGAAAGCTATAAAAGAAGGCGCACTTGCTTTTCTTAATGCTGAGTATCGCCTGTTATTTATTTTTGTCATCATCGCTTCAGTTGCTCTTTTTGGGATTTCAGTCGCAGTTGAAACAACAAGCTGGATGATTGTACCCGCCTTTGTGTTTGGAGCTTTCTTTTCTGCTTTGGCAGGAAATATCGGAATGCGTATTGCAACCGATGCAAATGCACGAACCGCAGAAGCAGCTAAGACAAGTTTGCCTAAAGCACTTGCAGTTTCATTTGGTGGAGGAACAGTAATGGGCCTAGGAGTAGCCGGTCTTGCAGTTCTTGGATTAACCTTATTATTTATGTTCTTAGTTGGACAATTCATAGGTCAAGAAGGATC
>DLQQ01000058.1:56288-70649 GCA_002477625.1 Candidatus Arcticimaribacter sp. UBA7428 | reverse complement strand
GTCAATCGCATTGTTTGCTCGTGTCGGTGGAGGTATTTATACCAAAGCAGCTGATGTTGGAGCAGATTTAGTAGGTAAAGTAGAGGCAGGAATTCCTGAAGATGATCCACGTAATCCCGCAACTATTGCAGACAACGTTGGAGATAATGTTGGAGATGTAGCGGGAATGGGAGCCGATTTATTTGGTTCTTATGTCGCAACAGTTCTTGCAGCAATGGTTTTAGGAAATTACCTAATCCGTGATATGTCTTTGAACGGTCAGTTTGTGGATTCATTCAACAATATGGGACCAATCTTACTTCCAATAGTAATTGCTGGAGTTGGTATTTTAGCATCGATCATCGGAACATTCTTTGTGAAGATTTCTTCGAATGACGCTAAAGAATCTAAAGTGCAAATGGCATTGGATCTAGGAAACTGGGCAGCGATAGCCATTACACTTGTTGCATGTTATTTCCTTATCGATTGGATGTTACCTGAAACAATGAATATGAAATTCTTCGGTGAAGGATACAAATCAATATCGTCTTTAAATGTATTCTGGGCTGCTTGTATTGGACTTGCAGTTGGGGCATTAATTTCAATGGTTACTGCATACTATACGAGTTTAGGGAAAAAACCAGTAATGGACATCGTTGAAAACAGTTCTACTGGAGCTGCAACCAACATCATCGCAGGTCTTGCGGTTGGAATGAAATCTACATTCTTATCCGTTATTTTATTTGCAGCTGCAATTTATGGTTCGTACGCTTTAGCTGGTTTTTACGGTGTAGCACTTGCTGCATCAGCTATGATGGCAACAACGGCAATGCAGTTAGCTGTCGATGCTTTTGGACCCATTGCGGATAACGCAGGAGGTGTTGCTGAAATGAGTGAATTAGCTCCTGAAGTCAGAGAGCGTACCGATATTTTAGATTCTGTAGGAAATACTACTGCTGCTGTTGGAAAAGGATTTGCAATTGCATCTGCTGCCTTGACCGCTTTAGCTTTGTTTGCTGCTTATGTAACCTTTACGGGTATTGATGGAATTAATATTTTCAAAGCCGATGTATTGGCCATGTTGTTCGTAGGTGGAATGATCCCTGTTGTTTTTTCTGCCCTAGCAATGGAGTCTGTAGGAAAAGCTGCCATGGAAATGGTTGAAGAAGTTCGCAGACAATTCAGAGAGATTCCAGGAATCATGGAAGGCACTGGGGTTCCAGAATATGCTAAATGTGTAGACATTTCTACCAAAGCTGCCTTAAGAGAAATGATCTTACCCGGTTTACTTACGATCATCACACCGATCATCGTTGGTGTGTTATTTGGAGCTGAACCTTTAGGAGGTTATATGGCTGGAGTATGTGTGAGTGGTGTTATGTGGGCTATCTTTCAAAATAACGCGGGTGGTGCATGGGATAATGCCAAAAAATCATTCGAAGCTGGTGTAGAAATTAAAGGAGAAATGACCTACAAAGGTTCAGAAGCACACAAGGCTGCTGTGACTGGAGATACGGTTGGAGATCCTTTTAAGGATACTTCTGGACCATCAATGAACATTTTAATTAAACTTACCTGTTTGGTGAGTTTAGTGATTGCTCCAATTATCGGATCACATGATGTAGAAACTGCAGTAGCGCAAGAAATTCGTAAAGAGATTCGCGTTGAGGTTGACGCTTCAGAAGCCGATATGATGGAAGCTACGATCACAACAACTACTTCCGAAGATGGAACAGTTAAAACTGAAGTTAAAAAAATAAAAGGTACAGAAGCAGAGGTTGAGGCATCAATTGCTGCTATAAAAGAGGTTGAGCTTCATGTAGAGAATTAAGTTTCTTTCTTTTTACAAATAAAAAAAATCGGCTTTAAGCCGATTTTTTTGTTTTAGGATAATTCTTTTATTTTAGCATCTATACGATCAACAATGGATTTCATATCGACCGCTGTGTCCACGAAATCCAACTCATCAACATCGATGATTAATAATTTTCCCTTGTCGTAATTGTGAATCCAAGCTTCGTAACGCTCATTCAAACGACTCAAATAATCGATACTGATGGAATTTTCAAACTCCCTACCTCTCTTGTGAATATTACCTACCAAATTTGGAATGCTGGAGCGTAAATAAATCATCAAATCGGGTCCCGTTACCATGTTTTCCATCAACTCAAAAAGCGACTTATAATTTTGGTAATCTCTTTGGGAGAGTAAACCCATCGCATGCAGATTGGGCGCGAAAATATGAGCATCCTCATAAATACTTCGGTCTTGAATTACATTCTTTCCACTCTTTTGTATTTCGATCAGCTGACCAAATCGACTGTTTAAAAAATAGATTTGAAGGTTGAATGACCATCGTTCCATTTGATGATAAAAGTCATCTAGATAGGGGTTTTCGACAACTTCTTCAAAATGCCCTTGCCATTTATAATGTTTTGAAAGTAAATCTGTAAGGCTTGTTTTTCCTGCGCCAATATTACCGGCTATCGCTATATGCATAATTATAAATTACTTAATAAGTCAGCTTAGTAGGTTTGGTTTTATTTGGATATGCAAAATAGCAGTAATTTTTGGAACATAAAAGTATTCTTACCAGGATCAAAAATATTTTACTGAAAAACATTTTATATTTTAAAATTATGTTTTATTTTTGCCCTTCAACTGAGGAAGGATTTGACTGATTGCAGACCTCATTAAAAAAATGCTAAACCAGTGTTGCTTTCACAACGAAGTAATCTTCAAATCCTTCCCGAAAGCAATTTATATGTCATATTTTTTTACCTCAGAATCCGTAAGTGAAGGACACCCAGACAAAGTAGCTGATCAAATTAGCGATGCACTAATAGATAACTTTTTAGCTTTCGATCCAGAAAGTAAAGTGGCTTGCGAAACTTTAGTAACTACCGGTCAAGCCGTGTTAGCTGGAGAAGTTAAGAGTAGCACTTATCTCGATGTTCAGAAAATTGCACGTGATACCATCAACAAAATTGGATACACCAAAGGAGAGTATCAGTTCAGTGGTGATTCTTGCGGCGTCATATCCCTCATCCACGAACAGTCTCAAGAAATCAATCAGGGAATTGAACGTGGAGATAAGAAAAATCAAGGAGCAGGTGATCAAGGAATCATGTTTGGATACGCTTCTAATGAGACCGACAACTACATGCCACTAGCACTCGATTTGTCTCATAAACTGTTGATCGAATTAGCAGCTCTCAGAAGAGAGATGAAGGATATTACCTATTTGCGTCCCGACGCAAAGTCACAAGTAACTTTAGAATACGACGATAATGATACGCCCATTCGAATCGATACTATTGTAATTTCAACTCAACACGATCCCTTTGATTCTGATGATGAAGCGATGTTGGCTAAAATTAAAAGTGACCTCATTACTTTTTTAATTCCTCGTGTAAAAGCACAATTACCCGAACGCATTCAGCTTCTATTTGATGATCAAATAACCTACCACATCAACCCAACAGGAAAGTTTGTGATTGGAGGTCCCCACGGAGATACGGGCTTGACTGGGCGAAAAATAATTGTGGATACCTACGGAGGTAAAGGGGGACACGGTGGTGGTGCCTTTAGTGGAAAGGATCCAAGTAAAGTAGATCGAAGTGCTGCCTATGCATCTAGACATATAGCCAAAAATTTAGTTGCTGCAGGGGTAGCTGACGAACTTTTAGTGCAATTGAGTTATGCGATCGGTGTAGCACAACCTACTTCTATTGCGGTAAACACCTATGGGAAAGCCAAGGTAAACTTAACGGATGGCGCAATTGCAGAAAAAATCATTTCACTGTTTGATTTAACTCCTTACGGGATCGAACAACGTTTGAAATTACGTAGCCCAATTTACTCTGAAACAGCTGCCTATGGGCATATGGGGCGTGAGCCTAGAACGATAACCAAAACCTTTGAATCTCCTTACAGTGGAAAAATCTCTCAAGAAGTAGAGTTATTTACTTGGGAGAAACTGGATCATATTAACGAAATAAAAAAAGAATTTAATTTAATTTAAGAATGGAAAATTTAAACTTCAAAACCAAATCCCTACATACGGGTCACGATGTCAACAATACACAAGGAACACGAGCGGTGCCCATATACCAATCTACAGCCTATGTTTTTAATGATTCAGATCAGGCTGCTAATTTATTTTCTTTAGCAGAACCTGGATATATTTACACACGACTAAACAACCCAACAAATGATGTTTTAGAGCAAAGACTTGCCGCTCTAGAAGGAGGTATTGCAGCAGTTTCTACAGCCTCTGGAACAGCAGCAATTTCAACAGCCCTTATGGTTTTATTGAAAGCAGGAGATCATATCGTAGCTTCAAGTAGTCTTTATGGCGGTACGTATAACTTATTAAGTGTTACGCTTCCACGTTTGGGAATCACAACAACCTTTGTAGATCCTAGTGATCCTGCAAATTTTGAAGCAGCAGTTCAAGACAACACCCGCGCCTTTTTTGTAGAATCTCTTGGGAATCCAAAGTTGGATGTATTGGATTTGAAGGCCATTGCTTCTTACTCCAAAAAAGCCAAAGTACCTTTTATAGTCGATAATACGGTTGCAACTCCAGCCTTATTGAATCCGATCGAACACGGTGCTAATATTGTAATTCATTCACTCACAAAATACATCAACGGAAATGGAACTTCTTTAGGTGGCATCATCATCGATGCCGGTACCTTCGATTATGGTAACGGTTTGTTCCCAGAATTTACAGAGCCTTCTGCAGGTTATCATGGTTTAGTATATCATGAGGCTTTAGGACCAGCAGCTTTTATTGCAAAAGTTCGCATCGAAGGCCTTCGCGATTTTGGTGCAGCTTTAAGTCCCTTCAATAGTTTTCAGATCATTCAAGGTTTGGAGACATTGGCCATTCGTATGAATCAGCATTCCCAAAACGCATTGGAAATTGCACAGTGGTTAGAAGCACAAGAAGAAGTGGCTTGGGTTAATTACCCAGGATTAGCATCCAGCACCTACAGCGACTTGGCAAAACAATACCTGCCCAAAGGACAAAGTGGTATCGTAACCTTTGGCTTAAAAGGTGGTTTCGAAGCTGCTAAGAAAGTTGCAGATAAAACAACTATTTTCTCGCTCTTGGCAAACATTGGTGATACTAAATCTTTAATCATTCACCCGGCAAGCACAACGCATCAACAGTTGAATGCGGAAGCACAGGAAACAACTGGAGTAACACAAGATTTAGTGCGTTTATCCATAGGTTTAGAAGATGTTGAGGATTTGAAAAATGATTTAAAACAAGCTTTTTAAAAAACAAAATGAATACAACCCACCTCAATAATGGCATTCATCAATTAACCCTAGCAAGTGGTGTTAAGCTCAGTTTTCAGTCTTTTGGGCAAGACTATCTTAGTGCTCCTGTTATTTTGGTAAATCACCCCCTTACGGGCGATTCTAGAGTAACGGGTGAGTTTGGCTGGTGGAGTAAGCTTATTGGTGAAGGGAAATCTATTGATACGCGGAAGTATGCGATTGTTTCGTTTAATATTCCGGGGAATGGTTTTGATGGAATTTTAATCGATAATTATGAAGCTTGGAATGCTGGAACTATTGCTGGCTTTTTTCACGAGGGTTTAAAACTCCTTGGGATCGGTCATTTACATACGCTAATAGGTGGCTCCATTGGCGCAGGAATTGCATGGGAAATGGCGGCTTTGTTTCCGAACTTTATTACCAACCTCATTCCAGTTGGAGGAGATTGGAAGGCTACTGATTGGATGATTGCCAATACTTTTTTACAGAAGCAAATTCTAGTGACCAATCCCAAGCCACTCGAAATTGCACGCATGCATGCCATGTTATGTTATCGTACGCCAGAGTCTTTTAAATTGCGATTCAACCGTACTGTAAACAAGGATCTCGGTGTATTCAATGTAGAGTCTTGGTTGATGCATCACGGAGAAAAACTTACGGAACGTTTTCAGTTGCAGGCGTATAAAACTATGAATCATGTGCTCGGATCGATCGATATAACCCGAAACGGAAAATCGTTTGAAGAAATCGTACAAACCATAAAAGCAACCATTTATATTTTTTCTATCGACAGCGACCTCTTTTTTCCTTTATCCGAAGATCAGGAAACGGTTCGAAGAGCTGCAGCTGTTGGTGTAACAATCAATCATCAAACCATTCATTCCGATTATGGACATGATGCTTTTTTGATGGAATCAGAAAAAGTAATACCCCTTATACATCCCATTTTTAATTAAAATTACTGAACATGAAAATCTCGCTAAACCGCATCAATGAAGATTATCTTTTCGAAGCTAAAAGCTCAAACGATCTAACTGTTTTGATGGACAATAAGTCCAAAAAAGAAGGCAAGGTCGAAGGAATTAGTCCCATGGAAGTTTTACTGATGGGAGTTGCAGGATGCAGCAGCATTGATGTTGTCGCTATTCTAAACAAGCAACGAATCAATCTAGTTACTTTGCGAATGGAAGTAGAGGGTATTCGAGATGCCAACGCAGTTCCGGCTCCTTTTCAAGGAATCAATGTTACTCTTTTTCTCGAAGGAGACGATATTACTCCCGAAAAAGCAAAACGCGCATCCCAACTTTCATTTGAAAAATATTGTTCCGTCTCTAAATCATTAGACCCGAACATCATCATCAATCAAATTATTGTAGTAAACGGAGTTACGGTATGAGTCACAAATTAGAAACAAAAGCCATCAGAACACAGATGGAACGTTCGCAACATTTAGAACATTCCACGCCCATTCACCTTACCTCAAGTTTTGTGTTTGAGGACGCTGAGGATATGCGCGCATCATTTGCAGAAGAGAAGCAACGTACAATATACAGTCGCTATTCTAACCCCAATACTTCCGAGTTTATTGAGAAAATTGCCGATATGGAAGGTGCCGAGGATGGAGTTTCTTTCGCCACGGGAATGGGAGCTATCTATGGAACCTTTGCAGCGTTGCTCAATGCGGGAGATCATGTTGTTTCGGCACGCTCTGTTTTTGGAGCAACACATAGTTTGTTTACAAAGTATTTGCCTAAATGGAATATTGAAACTTCTTATTTTAAGGTAGAAGAACCAGAAACAATAACAAGCTTAATTCAACCCAACACTAAGATTTTGTATGCCGAAACGCCTACAAATCCGGGAGTTGATATTCTCGATTTAGCCTATCTGGGTGAAATAGCGAAAAAGTACAAGTTGATTTTAATCATTGATAATTGTTTTGCAACACCCTATTTACAACAACCCATTAAATTTGGAGCAGACTTGGTCATTCATTCTGCAACCAAATTGATCGATGGACAGGGAAGAGTCCTTGGAGGCGTTACTGTAGGAAGTTTGGATTTGATTCGTGAAATTCATCTTTTTGCACGAACTACAGGTTCGGCTTTATCTCCTTTCAACGCTTGGGTTTTATCCAAAAGTATGGAGACACTCCCAGTTCGTGTAGATCGCCATTGTCAAACGGCTCTGGCAACAGCTGCCTTTCTCGAAAAACACCCAAAAATTAACTGGGTAAAATATCCCTTTTTAAAATCCCATCCCCAATACGAATTGGCCAAAAAGCAAATGAGTCAAGGTGGGAGTATCGTCGCTTTTGAAATTAAAGGCGGCCTTGAAGCTGGACGTAATTTTTTAGATGCGCTGCGCATGCTTTCACTTTCTTCTAATCTCGGTGATTCTAGAACGATTGTCACTCATCCGGCATCAACAACACATAATAAACTATCTGAATCTGACCGTTTGGAAGTAGGGATAACGGACGGAATGGTCCGTCTATCATTAGGATTAGAGCATGTTGAAGATATTCAAAACGATTTAAATCAAGCATTAGCAACCCTATAAATGACTGCAATAGAAGAAGCTTTACAGAAAAACATTCTCGTCTTAGATGGCGCTATGGGCACGATGTTGCAAGCCTATAAGTTCAACGAAGCGGATTTTAGAGGCGATCGCTTTACAGATCATCCTTGTTCTCTTCAGGGAAATAATGACATGCTATCATTGACTCAACCCGAGGCAATAAAAACAATACACAGGAAGTATTTTGAAGTAGGCGCCGATATTGTAGAGACCAATACTTTTTCTTCTACTTCAATTGGTATGGGAGATTATGAAATGGAGCCCTGGGTTTATGAGCTGAATTTTGAATCGGCAAAACTAGCGCGAGAGGTAGCAGATGAGTTTACCCAAGCAAACCCAAATAAACCGCGTTTTGTTGCAGGATCTATTGGACCAACCAACCGAACTGCGAGTATGTCTCCCGATGTAAATGATCCGGGCTATCGCGCAGTGACCTTTGACGAATTGGTCGTTTCGTATAGCGAGCAAGTCCAAGGTTTAGTCGACGGAGGAGCAGATGTATTATTGGTTGAAACAGTTTTTGACACATTAAACGCTAAAGCAGCCTTGTTCGCAATTGATGCTTTAAAAGGAAAAAACAACTGGGATATCCCTGTTATGGTAAGCGGAACCATTACTGACGCTAGTGGGAGAACTCTTTCGGGACAGACCGTTGAAGCCTTTGTAATTTCTGTCTCACATATTCCCTTACTCAGTATCGGATTCAATTGTGCCCTAGGTGCCGACCAATTACTTCCTTACCTCAGGACACTTTCTCAAGCTACGGAGCTTCGAACTTCAGCGCATCCCAATGCAGGACTACCCAATACTTTTGGCGCTTATGACCAAACTCCTGAAGAAATGGGAGCGTTAATAACAAAGTATTTAGAAGAAAATTTAATCAATATCATAGGCGGTTGTTGCGGCTCAACACCGGATCATATTGCTCAAATTGCCGCCGCCGCTAAGCTACACCAGCCCAGAAAAATTCAACAAATTTCCATATGAAAGCGGGAACAAAACACCTAAAACTTTCAGGTTTGGAGCCTCTTGTGGTTACCCCTGAAACGAATTTCATNNAACATTGGAGAACGTACCAATGTTACGGGTTCGCGAAAGTTTTTATGCCTCATTGAACAAGGTGATTACAATGCTGCTGTTGAGATTGCTCGCGATCAAGTTGATGGCGGTGCACAGATTTTAGATGTGAATATGGACGAGGGGATGATCGATGGAGCTAAAGCGATGACAACCTACCTGAATCTTTTAGCAGCTGAACCCGACATTTCTCGAATCCCAATAATGATCGATAGCTCCAAATGGGAAATCATCGAAGCTGGGCTTAAAGTTGTTCAAGGCAAATCGGTAGTCAATTCAATCAGTTTAAAAGAAGGGGAGGAGAACTTCATTAAACAAGCCAATACCATTCGTAGATACGGAGCTGCGGTCATCATTATGGCCTTCGATGAGGATGGTCAAGCCGATACACTTGAGCGTCGGATTGAGATCTGCAAACGATCGTACGATGTCTTGGTTGATGTAGTAGGCTTTCCTCCAGAAGATATTATTTTTGACCCCAATATTTTTCCTGTTGCAACAGGGATGGATGAACACAAAAACAACGCAGTTGATTTTTTTAAAACGGCTGCTTGGATTCGAGAAAATTTACCCCATGCACATGTAAGTGGAGGTGTAAGTAATGTTTCCTTTTCTTTTCGAGGAAACAATAAAGTCCGCGAAGCCATGCACTCGGCTTTTCTGTATCATGCCATACAGCACGGTATGAATATGGGAATTGTAAACCCTACAATGTTGGAAATTTACGACGAAATAGAGCCGGAACTTTTGATTCGTGTTGAAGATGTGCTCCTAAATAAACGAGAGGATGCTACTGAACGCTTATTGGATTTTGCAGAGCAAATTGTCGATAATACAACCGAAAGAAAATCAGTGGTTAAAGAGTGGCGCGCATATCCACTTCAAGAACGCATTACCCACGCCTTAGTTAAAGGAATTGATGAGTTCATTGTTGAAGATGTTGAAGAGGCCCGTTTACTAGCATCGAGAACCATAGAAGTTATTGAAGGAAATTTGATGATTGGAATGAATGTCGTTGGAGATTTATTCGGTTCTGGGAAAATGTTTTTACCTCAGGTGGTTAAATCTGCCCGCGTTATGAAACGCGCTGTAGCTCATTTATTACCTTTTATTGAGGCTGAAAAAGATGGAAAACAAGAAGCGGCTGGAAAAATATTGATGGCTACTGTAAAGGGGGATGTACACGACATTGGAAAAAACATTGTGGGTGTTGTACTGGCCTGTAATAACTATGAAATTATTGATTTAGGCGTTATGGTTCCCTTAGAGAAAATCATAGCTACCGCCATAGAAGAAGAAGTAGACATCATAGGACTTTCGGGTTTAATAACTCCCTCCCTCGATGAAATGATCTATGTTGCTCAAGAAATTAAACGCAGGGATTTGAGTATTCCCTTAATGATCGGTGGAGCAACAACCTCTAAAGCACACACAGCAGTTAAAATAGCTCCAGAACTCAGTTCTACAGTAATTCACGTAAACGATGCCTCTCGAGCCGTTACAGTAGCAGGGAGTTTGTTGAATAAGGAATCCTCTCAACTTTATAAGGATTCGATTCGCAGTGAGTATGAAAGTTTTAGAGCCAAGTTTTTGGATCGTCAAGAAACGAAAGAACACATCGACCTAGAAACGGCTCGTTCACGAAAACTTCAATTGGATTGGAGTACCTTCGAACCGAAAACTCCAAACCAATTGGGTGTTAAGGTCATTGAAGATCAAAATTTAGAGGCCTTACTTCCGTTCATCGATTGGAGTCCATTTTTTCGATCTTGGGATTTACACGGACATTATCCCGCAATTTTAGAGGATGCCATTGTAGGCGAACAAGCCATAGAATTATTTGCAGATGCTCAGGTTCTACTATCAGAGATTTTAGATAAAAAGCTCCTCAAGGCAAAAGCTGTTTTTGGGATTTTTCCTGCCAATACGGTTGAACACGATGATATTGAGGTATATGCAGATGACTCCAGAAAAGAGACGCAAGCCACGTTTTTAACCCTAAGACAACAACTTAAAAAAAGAGCAGGTAAGGCTAATATTGCTTTGGCCGATTTTATTGCTCCTAAAGCAAGTGGTGTTGAGGATTATATCGGGAGTTTTTGTGTGTCAACAGGTTTTGGAACAGCCCAACTTGCCAAGGCTTATGAAGACGACAACGACGACTACAATGCCATTATGGTAAAAGCTTTAGCCGATCGTTTGGCCGAAGCTTTTGCTGAGTACCTACACAAAGAAGTTCGAGCCAAGGCATGGGGATATGCAGCTGACGAGGCCTTGGATAATGAAGCATTGATAAAAGAAGCGTATAAAGGAATCCGTCCAGCACCAGGTTATCCTGCATGTCCCGATCACCTTGAAAAAAGTACCCTCTGGGATTTATTGCAAGTAGAAGAAAACATAGGAGTAACATTGACTGAAAGTTTGGCCATGTGGCCGGCCGCCTCGGTCTCGGGTTATTATTTTGCACATCCAGATGCCCAATATTTTGGTGTAGGTAAAATCACCCAAGACCAAGTAATTAGTTTTAGTAAGCGTAAAAACATAGATCTTAAGGAAGCCGAGAAGTGGCTTCGACCCAATATTAAATAGACCGCCTTATGAAAGTAACGGACCATATTATAAAAGCAGCTGGGGCAACCCAATTCACCTTTGAAATTTTACCTCCTTTAAAAGGACAAAACATACAATCGATTTACGAATCCATAGACCCACTGATGGAGTTCAACCCACCCTTTATCGATGTAACCTACCACCGTGAAGAGTATGTGTACAAAGAATTGCCGAATGGCTTACTGGAGAAACACATCATCCGTAAAAGACCGGGAACTGTTGGGATTTGTGCGGCTTTGCAGCATAAGTACAATGTTGATGCAATCCCGCATATCCTGTGTGGAGGTTTTACAAAAGAGGATACCGAAAACTTTTTGATTGATTTAGATTTTTTGGGAATTGATAACGTGGTTGCTTTGAGAGGAGATGCCATTAAATCAGAGACCTATTTCAAAGCTCATAAAGCTGGACACAACTTTGCCAGTGATTTAGTTCATCAGGTTCAGGAATTGAATAAAGGACATTATTTAGACGAAGAGATTTTGAATACCTCAAAAACAGATTTCTGCATTGGAGTTTCGGGCTACCCCGAAAAACACATGGAAGCTCCCTCCTTAGAAAGCGATATTCATTTTTTAAATAAAAAAATAGAAGCCGGTGCCGATTATATAGTCACACAAATGTTTTTTGACAACCAAAAATTCTTTGAGTTTGTAGACAAGTGTAAAGATGCTGGAATCAATGTTCCCATTATTCCGGGATTAAAACCGCTTGCAACAATGAAACAATTGAACGCTTTACCGCATCGTTTTCATGTGGATTTACCCGAGGCTTTGATTAAGTCGGTCATCAAATGCAAAGACAATGCAGCAGTACGTCAGGTTGGAGTTGAATGGTGTATTGAGCAGAGTAAAGAGCTCAAAGCTGCCGGCGTTCCCTTCTTGCATTATTATTCCATGGGGAAATCAGATAATATCAAAGCAGTAGCCAAGGCGGTTTTTTAATCTTCCTCTAAAATAGCATAGCTGTAATTATCAATCCACCCTCCTCGTATTGGTAAAATCTTACGATGCATTCCTTCGCGCGTCATCCCAACTTTTTCGAGTAATTTAATGGAATTCAAATTTTGAGTCGCCACCCCAGCTTCGATTCGATGTAAATTTAGGGTTTCAAAACCATACTTTAGAATTGCTTGTACCGCTTCAGTTGCGTATCCTTTATTCCAATACTCAGGAATCAGACTGTAGTGAATTTCTCCCTTATTATATTTGGGAGTAGAAAGCCGAATCCCCAATTCCCCAATAAAAGCATTATCTGCTTTTAATCGAATAGCCCAACCCATTTGCTGCCCTTGTTCTGCTTGTTGAGGTTCAAAAAGCGGTTGAAGTAATGTTTCTGTCGCTTAAAGATTTTCAGGAATGCCAATGGTGTTGAATTCTGCAACCTCTGGAAAACAGTTTTTATAGTGAATGTCTTTGCAATCAGCCTTAGTAAGTGACGTAATAGAAAGTCGGGGGGTGTGAATCATTTCATTAGGTTGTCGATTCGGTAAACAGTTGTTCTAGGTTTTCGTTTTTAAGCTGTAAACCTAGAATTTTGAGTTCATTGTCGTGCGCAAAATCGAAGACTTGAGGTCGCATATCTTCTTGGGTGTCTAGATGAATTTCGTAGTTAAAATCAAAGGTATTGACCACTTTTGTGACTTGCGGAATTTTCGATAAAGCTTCGGTCTCGATCCGATAATCAAATTCAACCAAAATGATTTGTTGTTGACCTTTACGCAGTTCGTCTAGGTTTTTATCAGCAACCAGCTTGCCCTCTTTTATGATCAATACCCGGTCACAAATACTTTCTACCTCAGAAAGGATATGACTGGATAGGATTACAATTTTATCTTCCCCTAGGCTGCGGATTAATTTTCGAATTTCGACCATCTGATTGGGGTCTAAACCCGTAGTGGGTTCGTCTAAAATCAATATCTCAGGATCGTGAAGTAGTGCGGCTGCAATTCCAAGCCGTTGCTGATACCCTTTGGAAAGGGTTTCTATTTTACGGTTCTTAAATTCGGTTAGTCCCACTTGTTCGATGATACTTGCCAATGGTGGGTTCTTGATTTTATAAAGTGAAGCAGTAAATTGCAGATATTCTAAAACGTATAGTTCTCCATAAAGCGGATTGTTTTCGGGCAGGTATCCTGTGCGTTGCTGTATACTTTTGAGGGAGTCTCGTAGGTCTGCTCCTTTGTACGTAATCGTTCCGTCCCACTGTTCAACCGAACCGGTTAAAATTTTCATGAGTGTAGATTTCCCTGCGCCATTTGGACCGAGTAAACCGACAACTTCTCCAGCCTTCAATGCTACTGAAATACCTCGGAGCGCATCAATTGTACCGTATTTTTTTTTGATTTGATCGAGAACTAAAGCCACTTGTTTTTTTTATAAAGATAAATTAAAATATGCTTACATACGTTTATAAATAAACCAGGGGATGCGCTCAAGTATCCAAGCGATTATAACCCAACGTCGGCTGATATAAACAATTCTTTTCTTTCGTTGAATACTTCGAAATATTTGCCTTGCAGCTTTTTCTTTACTGGATACCCAGAACATTTTATCCGCTTTTGCCATTGCAGTTTTCACAAAGCCCGGCCGAACATCAGTGGTGTAAATAGGCAGCATATCGTAGGCTACTTTTTGAGCCATCCCTTCAAGGTAAATCGATTGGTATGCTTTTGAAGCACTATATGCTGGTGCTTGTCTTCCCCCTCTGCGACTTGCAACGGAAGAGATATTGACCAAATGACCCCAGCCTTGTTTTTCAAAGTAACGCATGCTCCAATTGACTAGTCGGGTAAAGGCAACTACATTCAGTTGATTGGTT
>DLQQ01000058.1:43612-56262 GCA_002477625.1 Candidatus Arcticimaribacter sp. UBA7428 | reverse complement strand
GTCCAAATTGAGGTGTCCAATCCCAGCACTAATAATAAAAAGATCGACGCCTTCTAATCTTTTTTCTAAAGCTTCTAGTTGTTCTATAGCATTGGGTTCTGTGGTGTCAAATGTAGCTATCTGTATCTGTTCTGGCTGTTCTTTTTGAAGCTCTAGAAGATGAGCTTCTCTTCTTCCTGTGACACCAACACGATACTTGTTTTGTACCAATTCCCGTGCAAGGGCTTTTCCGATTCCCGAGCTTGCTCCAACAATAAGTGCTTTTTTCATGAGGTAGATTTTAGGCTGAGGTGGGTGTCGTCACAGAAAGGTGTCCCGTTACTTTTTTTGCAGTTACACAACTTTACTGTTCCCGTTATTTTTATAGTAAATTTTTGTGGCTTAAACTTGGTTCCATGATGCGAACCATCGCAAAATGGTTGGTTTTTACTCATCCCGCATGCACACCAGAGATATGCTTCCCCTTTGGTTAAGGAAACGGGGAGTGCTTCTAATGAGCTGGTGTCTGTTTTTTTAAATCCAGCACTCCATTCACTTTTTATATCCGGAGATTTAACAAAGGGATAGAAATAAGATGCCGTCCACGGATCATTGGTTTTTTGTTGTAAACCGTATTCTTTTGGGTAGCTGTTTTGAAAACGTGCAGTTCCGAATAACTGATCCCAAAAGCTGAACATATTTCCGAAATTCCCGTTGGGCTCACTTGCTGCATCTAATCGGGAAGTTCCATGGTGGGAATGATGAAAGGCAGGGGTAATGATGATGCGTTCCAGTATTTTTATTAGGGGACGTAAAATAGCATATTGGTAAAAAGGCTTATCCCATTTCAGGCGACTATGAGATCCGATGATGATCAGCTGTTTAAGAATTAATCCCAATGCAACAACTTTCCCGCCTCCTAAAAAAAGAATTAATGCTACCCACCAAATATTAGGCATCAGTAGATAATATACAAGCGCATTGCGATAGGAAACGAAATAACCCATTTCTTCAGCTTGATGGTGTGGTCGGTGCAGTTTCCACAAGAAAGGAGTTTCGTGTGCTGCTCTGTGATACCAATATTGTAGTATATCATCTATTAATATATATGCAGTAAACAAACCAACAAAGGATAGGGATACTAAGGCTAAACGGTATTGAGGGAAAAAGAAATTACCAAGACTAAACATTAAGAATATAATCATTGGCTTTATTAGATTCCCTAGGATTAAGAAACTTAAAATTTCCTGAATCCAGTCTCCTTTTTTTCGATTAGAATTTTTTAAAAAACCAGTAATGCTCTCGATGAGTCCAAAGAAGAGGATAATACCCATGACAAAATAAACGTCAATATTTTTTATCGTTAACAATTCCTCAATCATAAAGGGCGTTTAATGTGATTACATGCATTATGCGATATTAAAAGTACAGATTTCTTTACGCAAGGTAAATTAAATAGCTAAAAATTTGTTTTTCTCAATCTGGAGTGTACATTTGTAACCTATTACTAAATTAATGAATACAACAACAATATATTTCAACCGTTTCTTTTTCTTCTTCTATCAAGAAGAAAACAGGGCATTGTAATATTATTAAGTTGATAACCTATACAAGTCCTGATTTAATCGGGACTTTTTTTTTGAATAAAAAGGAAAACTAAAGAATGCAATCGATCATCGCCATACAAGGAATACAAGGCTCTTTTCACCATCAGGTGGCATTGAACTATTTCCCTAAAGACATTCAGCTTTTGGAGTGTTTAACTTTTGATGCACTTGCTGAAGCACTTGTTTCAGGAGAAGCATCTCAAGCTGTTATGGCAATTGAAAATTCTATTGCTGGATCGATCATTCCAAATTATGCTTTGCTCGATAGCCACAACTTACAAATCGTAGGGGAATCTTATTTGAACATTGAACACAACTTAATGGGTCTCAAAGGGCAAGCAATAGAATACCTCACGGAAGTACACTCTCATCCCATGGCTTTGTTGCAGTGTAAAACGTTTTTTTCGAACTACCCCCACATCCGTTTGGTAGAAGCAGAAGATACTGCAGACATTGCTCGCAAAATTAATAAAGAACAACTTCGAGGAATAGGAGCCATAGCAAGCGCTAAGGCTTCAGAGATTTTTGACTTGGAACTATACGCTGCATCAATTCAGACCATAAAAAACAACGTTACTCGTTTTGTGATTATTCAGGCGAAAGGCGCTTTGGTCGCAGAAAAGCAAATCAATAAGGCGGCTTTAAAGTTTGTTTTAGACCACCAGCGTGGGAGTTTAGCTGCTGTTTTGAATGTCATGAGTGATTGCCAATTGAATTTAACCAAAATTCAATCCCTACCTGTTATCGAAACCCCTGGCAAATACGCTTTTTTTGTGGATGTTACCTTCGATTCTTTTGATCAGTATAAAAAAGCACTTTCCATAATTGAAATTATGGCCACCGAATTTAAAATTCTTGGAGAATATCCAAACAATAAGATATGAGTACACCAACAGCACAACGCCTTGAAAGCGTAAAAGAATATTACTTTTCTAAGAAACTTAGAGAGGTAGCGGCTTTGATTAAGGCTGGGAACCCGATTCTCAACATGGGAATTGGAAGCCCGGATTTACCACCAGACCCTTCTGTACTCGATGCAATGCAACAGAGTTTGTCGTACCCTAAAGCTAATATGTATCAAAGTTATCAAGGATTGCCTGAGTTACGAGAGGCCATTGCTTCATTTTACCAGCTGCATTATAAGGTAAGCCTAAATCCGTCCAGCGAAATCCTTCCGTTGATGGGGTCTAAAGAGGGAATCATGCATATATCAATGGCATTTTTGGATCAGGGGGATCAAGTATTAATTCCCAATCCTGGGTATCCTACCTACAGCTCCGTTACCCAGTTGCTTGAAGCGGAAGCTGTTTTTTATGACCTTAAAGAAACAAACAACTGGCAACCCGATTTTGATGCACTTGACCGGTTGGATACGAGTCGCATCAAACTCATGTGGCTGAATTATCCCCATATGCCTACGGGTGCGCAAGTTGATCCAAATACCTTTAAACGCCTCATCACCTGGGCTAAAAAGAATGATGTTTTATTGATCAACGACAATCCCTATAGTTTCATTCTCAACGATTCTCCTCAGAGCCTAATGAGTCAGCCTGGAGCAATGGAGGTTGCTATGGAACTTAATTCTTTGAGTAAGACCTTTAATCTAGCAGGATGGAGAGTGGGCATGCTTTCTGGGAATTCTGAACACATCAACGCCGTGCTTAAGGTGAAAAGTAATATGGACTCCGGTATGTTTTACGGAATCCAAAAAGGAGCCATAGCTGCTTTACAATTAGAAACTTCTTGGTTTTCTGAACTCAATAAGGTGTATGCCAAACGCAGAACAGCAATGATCGAATTGGCTACGCTTATGGGAAGTACTTTCGATCCAAAAAGTGTTGGGATGTTTTTGTGGGCCAAGTTGAATGATCCCTCCATGAAGTCAGAAGAGTTCATCGATCATATTCTTAAAGAACACCATATTTTTATTACCCCAGGGACTATTTTTGGAAGCCAGGGAGCAGGATATATTCGTTTTTCCTTATGTGTGAAAATAGAGCAAATTCAAACCGCAATTAATCGATTGAAGTCATGAAGATTTATGTAATAGGAATCGGTTTAATTGGAGGATCTATGGTTTTAGATCTGAAGGATACGTTACAAGATGTTGAAATCATTGGAATAGATTTGAATAAGAAGCATCTCGACCAAGCCTTGCAGATTGGAATCATCGATCGGATTGGTTCATTGGATACGATCGCAGAAGCCGACCGGGTTATTTTGAGTATCCCAGTAAAAGAATCCTTGGAACTACTTCCCAGACTTTTAGATCAATTACATACTGATGCATTGTTGTGGGATGTTGGTTCAACAAAAGAACAGCTCTGTAAACTCCTTGAGAATCACCCCAAGCGCGATCAATTTTTAGCAGCGCATCCGATTGCTGGTACAGAATTTTCGGGACCTCAGGCAGCACACAAAGGCCTTTTTCAGGGGAAACCACAGATCATATGCGAATCCAATAAAACCCGTCCAGACCTGTTGTTGTGGGCAAAACAAACCTTTCGTCAAATGGGAATGTACTTGCGTTTTATGGAAGCAGAAGCGCACGATAAGCACATGGCTTACGTTTCGCATTTATCACACATCAGCTCTTTTATGTTAGGAAAAACTGTTCTTGAGAAAGAAGAGGATGAGAATAATATCTTTGACCTCGCTGGAAGTGGATTTGAGTCTACTGTACGTTTGGCAAAAAGCTCGCCTGCAATGTGGACACCCATTTTTGAACAGAATAAAGACAATGTTATCGAAACCCTCGACGCTTACATACAGAATTTGGAACACTTTAAAAGTCTTCTAGTTAAAGACGACTACGAGGCTTTGTTTCTAGAAATGAAAAACACGAATCAATTAACTTCAATATTAAACGGAATCAGTAAAAAATAAATTAAAAAAAATGGAAAATAAACCTCAGATGAGAGATTGGTTAAGCGACTTTGGTCTTTCTCACCCCCTTGTAATTGGTGGCCCATGTAGTGCCGAAACAGAAGAACAAGTGTTGAAAATTGCACACGAACTCAAAGATACCGATGTTACGGTTCTTCGTGCCGGAATTTGGAAACCAAGAACCCGTCCCGGAATGTTCGAAGGAGTAGGAGCGATTGGGTTGAAATGGCTACAAAAGGCAAAGGCTGAAACCGGTTTGTTAACCGCCACCGAAGTTGCCAATGCAGTTCATGTCAAACTCGCTTTAGAGCACGATGTCGATATCTTATGGATTGGCGCTCGTTCAACAGTAAGTCCCTTCATCATGCAAGAAATTGCGGATGCACTCGAAGGAACGGATAAAATTGTTTTGGTCAAAAACCCAGTGAATCCAGATTTGGCTTTGTGGTTGGGTGGCGTTGAGCGATTGTATACTGCAAACATCAAAAAATTAGGCTTGATTCACAGAGGTTTTTCTTCTTATGAAAAATCAAAATACAGAAACAATCCAGAATGGCAAATCGCTGTTGAGGCTCAGAATAAATTTCCAGACCTTCCTATGATCTGCGATCCTTCGCACATCGCTGGTAGGAGAGATTTGATTTTTGATATCTGTCAAATGGCATTGGATTTAAACTTTGACGGCCTTATGGTAGAGTCTCATTGGGATCCAGACAACGCATGGAGTGATGCTGCACAGCAAGTAACTCCAACGGTCTTAGTACAAATCATGAAAGACCTTAAGATTAGAAAAGAGAGTAATGAAGAAGAGGCCTATAACACCGCATTGAATACATTACGTGCACAAATCGATGTTGCGGATCAAACCATCCTCGATACTTTAGGGAAACGAATGAAAGTAGCGGAAGATATTGGAACATTGAAAAAATCTAAAAACGTTGCGGTATTACAAAACAAGCGCTGGAACGAAATTTTAGGTAAAATGATTCTAGAAGGACAAGATCGTAATTTATCAGAAGAATTTATCCTTAAGATCTTTAAGGCAATTCATCAGGAATCAATCAATCATCAAGAAGAGGTTGTAAATAAATAACCACTTCACTTCATAAAAAAACCGGCAAGTGCCGGTTTTTTTATTGTATATAAAGAGAGGAAACTATCCCAGAGCTTTTGCAATTCGTGCAACTGCTTCCCTGATGTTGTCTTCTGATGCTGCATAGGAAATACGAATACAAGCATCGTTTCCAAAAGCTTCGCCGGTTACAGTTGCAACATGGGCCTTCTCTAATAAGAAGAGTGCAAAATCACTAGCGTTATTGATAAGTGTTCCTGATATTGTTTTTCCAAAGTAAAAAGAAACATCGGGAAACACATAAAATGCACCTTCGGGTCGATTCAATTTAAAGCCTTCGATTTCTTCTAATAAGCCGATGATGAGGTCTCTTCGGATGTTGAATTCATCAACCATATATTGAATTCGACTTACAGGCTCCAAAAGAGCGGTAATGGTGGCACGTTGCGCTATACAATTTGCTCCACTGGTAATTTGACCTTGCATTTTATTACAGGCTTTTGCAATCCATTCGGCTGCACCAATATACCCAATTCTCCATCCGGTCATGGCAAAAGCCTTGGCTACACCATTCACTGTAATGGTACGGTCATACAATTCAGGTATTCGAGCGATACTGAAATGTGCAGTTCCATAATTGATATGCTCGTATATTTCATCAGACAAAATATAGATGTCAGGATGTTTTTCTAATACTTTTCCGAGGGCTCTGTATTCTGCCTCTGTGTAGATCGTTCCACTTGGGTTGTTGGGCGAATTGAACATAATCAATTTCGTCTTCGGTGTAATTGCCGCTTCCAATTGTTCTGGAGTAATCTTGAAATCCGTTGCTATAGAAGATGGAATGATATTTGACTTTGCTTCTGCTAAGGTTGCAATTGCAGAATAGCTAACCCAATAAGGAGCTGGAAGCAATACTTCATCTCCTGGATTTAGCAACACCATACATAAGTTTGCGATGGATTGTTTTGCTCCAGTAGACACTACAATTTGAGATGGCTTATAATTCAATTGATTATCGCGCTCAAATTTTGTGCAAATGGCTTCTTTCAAGTCAGCATAACCGTCTACAGGGGAGTAGGAGTTGTAGTTATCTTTTACCGCCTGAATGGCAGCATCTTTAATGTATTCTGGCGTGTTGAAGTCTGGTTCTCCAAGGCTGAGACCAATGATGTCTACGCCTTTGTTTTTTAGCTCGCGAGCTTTTGCTGCCATGGCCAGGGTGGCCGAAACGGGCAGGCTGTTTATTCTATCCGATAATGCATCCATAGTGTAACAAGTTTAAACGGGTTGTGCACCCATTTGTTTTAAAAATCTAAAGTGCGAAAATAAGGCACTTCTAGTAGTTTTATACTCGTTATAGGGTAAATTAAATTCTTTTGCAGTTTTCTTAACAATTTTAGCAATATCTGTGTAATGAACATGGCTAATGTGTGGAAAAATGTGATGTTCAATTTGATGATTCAATCCACCAGTAAACCAATTCATGAATTTGTTTTTGGTAGAAAAGTTAACCGTCGTTAATAATTGATGAATTGCCCAAGTATTTTTCATAGTACCAGTTTCTTTGTCCGGTAAAGGCATTTGTGCGTCCTCGATGATGTGAGCCAGCTGAAATACAAGACTTAAAATCAGACCAGCAACATAGTGCATTGCAAAAAAGCCAATCAAAATTTTCCACCAAGCCATTTCAAGAAAAAGCATGGGGGCTACAATCCAAATGGAGACATATAAAATTTTAGTGAAAATTAAAATCACCCATTGACGTATGGGCTGTAATGCTTTACGGTAAGTAATTTTACGTTTTAAAAACCGATATGTTTGTTGAAAATCAGTACTGATCGCCCAGTTGATCGTCAATAAACCATACAAAAGAACAGAGTATAAATGCTGAAACTTATGTATGGGCAACCACTGGCTGTGCTTGGAAAAACGGATGATGCGTCCCGCTTCAAGGTCTTCATCATGCCCATGAATATTGGTGTATGTATGGTGCAAGATATTATGTTGGACTTTCCAGTTGTGGACGTTACCCGCTAAAATGTATATACTGGACCCCATGAGTTTATTGATCCACGGAATTTTGGAAAAAGAACCGTGATTACCATCGTGCATAACATTCATTCCAACCCCTGCAATCCCAACACCCAGTGCTAGAGCAAAAAGAAGCTTAATCCAAGCGTTATATTCAGTGAATAGAATTAAAAAATAAGGAGCGACAACCAAAACAAACATGAATAAAGTTTTAACATACAATTTCCAATTGCCCGTTTTCGCGCTGTTTATTTTTTTAAAGTGCTCATTTACACGTTTATTTAGGGTGATGAAAAACTTTTTTGGATCTTTTCTAGAAAACCTTAGAGGCCCATTTTCATTCGACATACTAATATAGATTAATTGTGGTTTATTCGTTTAACTAGTTATATTTTTGCTAAAAATTACATTTTGAATATAGTAGAACATTATTTCCCCGATCTCTCTCTTCGCAAAAAGAAGCAATTTACACAATTGGAGTCACTTTACAGAGAGTGGAATGAAAAAATTAATGTCATATCCCGAAAAGACATTGATGAACTCTATGAAAGACACGTACTTCACTCCATTAGCATTGCGCGTTTGATTGAATTTGCGCCAGGAACACAAATTCTTGATGTGGGTACAGGTGGTGGTTTCCCGGGGATTCCTTTGGCTATACTCTTCCCGCAGGTCGATTTCTTTTTGATAGACAGTACAGGAAAGAAAATAAAAGTAGTGCAAGAAATTAGTCAGGCACTTGATCTTCGCAATGTAGAAGCAAGACATCAGAGAGCACAAGATTTTAAACGACCTGTTGATTTTGTTGTAAGCCGAGCGGTTACCCGAATGGACGCTTTTGTTCCATGGATAAAAAAGAATATTGCAAAAAAGAGCAAGCATAATTTACCCAATGGAATCCTTTACCTCAAGGGTGGGGATTTAAAAGAAGAACTCCAAGGATTTCCTAAAGCCAAAACATTTCCTTTATCGGATTTCTTTGAGGAAGAGTTTTTTGAAACTAAAAAAATTGTTTACGTGCCTTTGTAGGGCATGAATTTAGTTTAATGAGAATGGAGTGTCCAACTGAAAAACAGGAATTTTTACTTCAAATTCATTTGCTGTACTGTGGTTGATCATCGTGTAGAATCCTTTCATTGCTCCTGTTGGAGAATTTAAAATACAGCCCGATTCGTATTGAATCATTTGACCTGATTTCATGATTGGTTTTTTACCTACAACTCCAGGTCCATTAACGATTTGAATGGGTCTGCTGCTTTCCATTATTTTCCAATGCCGTCTGATGAGCTGAACTACATCCTTGCTTTGGTTTTCTATGGTAATCAAATAACGAAAGGCATGGTTTGGGGTGCTGTTTTTGAGAAAACTACCCTCATAACGTGTTTCGACTGAAATACGTATCCCTTTGGTTACTTGTTGAATCATTTGATCCGAATTTTTTAAGATTCAAACGCAATATAATCATATTTCACAAAATAACTTTAATTTTCTATTTCAAAGGATGAAAGTGTCTTTGTAGCAATCAAGGCATCGTGTTGGCTTCCGATGAGCCTGGTGTATGCTAAAATGATGTATTGATTTTCAGTAGCTGCATGGGAACCACTGATGAGGTTTTTATCCAAACCTTCTGCTGACTTCCAGATGTACTTATAATTATAAAAACCTTGTTTCAATAATAAGGTTCCTTCAAATACTTCATAACTCGGATTGTACGTTAATCTATACTGGTCTTTCAACTCGTAATTTGAAAACTTGCCGTAGAGGTAAATCTCTTCTTCCTTAAGAGTGTATTGTTTGGCTAAGCTAAAATACACCTGCGTATAATCTGCCTCAATTGCGGGGTCTTGCCCCGCTACTGTATTGATTAGAAAGTCACCGTTGATATCCGGATTGAAGGTGTAGGGATAATTTTTTCGTTCGGGGTCTGTAAACAAATAGGTTTGGTAAACATCTTCTTGCTCCACATGGCTAATGCTCGGATTTACGACCCTATTGTCTTTAGTATCAAAATAGAAAAATTCATTACCACCCTCAAATTGCAAGGGAAGATCATAGCGGTAATGTAATTCTTGACCAATAACATACTGGGGCTTTGAGATCGTTTTGATTGCATCCCATTGTTCGTTTTGAAGCAGCACAATATTCAAGTCACTATTTGGATTTCGAAGGTTAAAGCCAAGGGGGTTTATAGAAAATTGTACTGTTTGATGGGTCGAGTATTGTACAAGTTCTCTGCTTCGGTAAACAGCTCCTTCGATTGAAGCCAAATTCTCACGAATCAAAAACTTGCGGCTAAACATCAACTCATCGGAACTGTCGAAAACCGAAATCATATAATTCCCGGACAGTTTGAATTGGGTGTTTTCGTTGGGAAGTGTTAATTCATAGTGGGTATAGCGTTGTAAAGTTCCGTAAGAGCTGCGGTAGTTTGAAATGCGTTGGTTGTCAAAACCTTCTAAGAACTCATTTTTAAATAAGTTGGAAGGCGTCCAGTCGTGATTAAAATATTCTACACGGTAATAATAATCGTTTTCTTGTGCCAATAGGTCATCGAATTGGAGCACAAAAGACTCTCCTTTTTGAACCAAAGGAAACTGATGATTTCCTTCTCCTGCCTTGAAGGAAATACTTTTAAGAAATGGAGCGTTTGTGATTTCGTTTAACCCTTGGCAATAGCCTGAAAAGTCTATACATAGTGCTAAAAAAAGGGGTAAAAATGTCCTTAAGGCTTCCATGTCACAAAGATACAACATCTGGATTGATTCCATTATTTCAATAGGAAATTTCCTTGGTGGTTAAACAAGTTGTTTAGAATGAGTATAAATAAAATAAATTACTTTTAAAACCACTTTTAGTAGAGGGTTTTAATTAGTAAATTTGCATGATTTTTAGAATTTAATAATTCAATTCATGTCCAAAGACATCCATATCCGTAGAGGATCAAACCTAAACCTCGAGGGTGAAGCAAATAAGATTCTGGTTGATATACCTGTTTCAAAGACTTTTGCTTTAAACCCCGATGATTTTTTCAACATCACACCGAAGTTGATCGTTAAAGAAGGAGATTCTGTTAAAAAAGGATCACCTCTATTTTTCTCAAAACACAACCCCCGAATTCATTTTGTTTCTCCAGTTTCTGGAGAAGTGACTGCAATTGTTCGTGGTGCAAAGCGTAAAATTCTTAAGGTAGTTGTTACTTCTGATGGATTAAACGAATCGGTAACTCATGAGCTTTCTGATGTTGAGTCGCTCGATGCTGAGGCAATCAAAGAAATTATATTAAAAAGTGGAAGCTGGCCGTTTATCAAACAACGTCCTTACAATACGGTAGCACAACCTGAAGATAGTCCAAAATCTATTTTCATCTCGACTTATGCGACTGCCCCCTTAGATGTAGATTACAATTTTTTGTTGAAAAACAATAAAGAAGATTTTCAAAGAGGAATCTCCATATTAAACAAACTGACAACTGGTGATGTAAACCTTACCGTCGACGAATCGTTCAAAGGTTTTTTTGAAACTGTAAAAGAAGCTAAGATAATTGGTGTTTCTGGCCCGCACCCCTCAGGGAATGTTGGTGTTCAGATTCACAAAATTGATCCGATCAATTACGGCGAAAAAGTATGGGTAATCAACCCAGAAGATGTGGTGAATATTGGATTGCTTTTTTCAACAGGTCAATTTTCTGCACAGCGTACGCTTGCAGTTGTCGGTTCCTCAGTTGGCAAACCACAGTACTACAAAGCAACTGTAGGGGCTGCCTTAAAGCCTTATCTTGACGCTTCATTAGTAAGTGAGAAAGAAGAAGTTCGCATTATTAACGGGGATGTATTGAGTGGCTCAACTTCTTCGGAAGAAGGTTATGTTGGTTTTTATAACAATGTAGTTTCTGTTATTCCAGAAGGAAATCACTTCCGAATGTTTGGATGGCTACCTTTTGTAGACAACCATGTGCCGAGTATTTCTAGAACGTCATTCTCTTGGTTGTTTGGATCTAAGAAATCTAAAGTTACAACCAACCTCAACGGAGAAGAACGTGCACTCGTTGTAACGGGTGAAATGGAAAAAGTATTTCCTATGAATATTTTCCCCATGCAGTTGATTAAAGCTTGTTTGGTTGAAGATATAGAACGCATGGAAGCACTGGGTATTTATGAAGTAGTTCCTGAAGACTTCGGTTTGGTAGACTATGCTTCTACTTCAAAAATTGAAGCACAAGATATCATCAAGAAGGGAATTGAGTTAATGATTAAAGAAGTAGGATAAAAACAAAACATATGAGTTTTTTAAGAAACAAAATTGACCAAATAAAAAAGCCTTTTGCTAGAGGCGAAAAGTGGGAAAAATTTGCTCCGGCGGTTAACGCATTTGACACCTTTTTATTTGTACCAAATCACACCACCCACAAAGGAGCTCACATCCGTGATGCTGTCGATTTAAAGCGAACGATGGTGACTGTAATCATTGCACTGCTACCAGCTTTGATTTATGGGATATACAACACAGGATATCAATATTTTATCCAAACAGGAGAAGCCTTCACATTCTTGGAAGCCTTCATCCACGGTTCTTGGAAAATTGTTCCCATGATTATTGTGTCTTATGTGGTAGGATTAACCATTGAATTTATTTTCGCAATCTACAGAGGCCATGAAGTAAACGAGGGATACCTGGTCACCGGGCTTTTAATTCCTATGATCATGCCGGTAGATATTCCTTTATGGATGGTTGGAATTTCTACTGCCTTTGCAGTATTGATTGCCAAGGAAGCTTTTGGTGGAACTGGAATGAATATTTTAAATCCAGCACTTACCGCGCGTGCCTTTGCCTTTTTTGCCTATCCAACCTATATGTCAGGAAATAAAGTATGGGTTTCAGAAGCGTCGAATGTAGATGCTATTTCTGGAGAAACAATTTTAGGATCACTCGCAGCGGGGAATGATGTAAGTTATTCAATGCTCGAAATGTTCCAAGGATCTATACCGGGTTCGATAGCCGAAACATCCGCTCTGTGGATTGCAGTAGGTGCACTCATCTTGATTTATACGGGTGTTGGTAGCTGGCGTATTATT
>DLQQ01000058.1:18620-43538 GCA_002477625.1 Candidatus Arcticimaribacter sp. UBA7428 | reverse complement strand
GGTATTGTCTTTATGGCAACCGATCCAGTGTCTGCCGCACAAACCAATAAAGGAAAATGGATTTACGGAATTCTGGTCGGTATCTTCTGTATTCTGATTCGCGTATTCAACCCAGCATATCCAGAAGGTGTAATGCTTGCAATTCTTTTAATGAACGTATTCGCACCAACAATTGATCACTATGTAGTTGAAGCCAATATTTCTAAACGTAAAAAACGTTGGGCATCAAATCAATTAAAAACAGCTTAATTATGAATAGAGATAGTAATTCTTATACCTTTCTTTTTGCAGCGATAATGGTTTTTGTAGTAGCCTCTTCTTTGGCTTTTACTGCGACCTCACTCAAAAGTAAGCAAGACGAAAATGTTCGTAAAGAACAAATGCAAAATATCCTGTCCACAATTGGAATCCAAACTGATCGGGATGGCGCTGAAAAATTGTACAACGAATACGTAACACAGCAATTGGCACTTACTCTTGAAGGTGAGTCCGATGATGAGGTGAATGCGTTTAAAATTCAACTGGGTACTGAGGTTAAAAAACCGGTTGAACAACAACGCTTTCCGTTATATGTAGCGGAAGTCAAAGACGAAACTTTCTATATCGTTCCCTTGCGTGGAGCTGGTCTGTGGGATGCAATTTGGGGGTATATCGCTCTTGAAAGCGATATGAGAACTATCAAAGGAGCCGTATTTGATCACAAAGGAGAAACTGCTGGTTTAGGAGCTGAAATTACGCAACAGTGGTTTCAAGACCGCTTTGTAGGTGAAAAAATAACCGATGCCAACGGAACTCTTGTTGGGATTGCTGTTTCTAAAACGAATAATGATCCTTTAGGAAACGACAAAGATGACCACGAAGTAGATGCAATCTCTGGTGCTACCATCACAGGTGACGGTGTAACCGATATGATTTCTGAACGCTTGGCACATTATACCCCTTACTTCAAACGTGCGATTTCAAAACCAGTAGAAGAAATTATGGAAGAAACTTCTACAGAAGAGATACCATCGGAGGAAGCCCAAACCATTGCTTACCAAAATTAAGATCATGAAGCAAAAAAACACCCCGCTACAAAAACCAAGCTTGTTCTTTGTCAATAAAGACAAAGAGGCCTTGTTTTCGAAAAAAAATAGAGCCTTGCTCTCCGATCCTATGGACGACAACAACCCAATAACCGTTCAGGTTTTGGGGATTTGTTCTGCCTTAGCGATCACTGTTCAGTTAAAGCCAGCCATCGTAATGAGTATTTCCGTTTTGGTTGTTATGGCAGCTTCGAACGTGATTATTTCCTTATTGCGTAATTTGATTCCCAACCGTATTCGAATCATTGTACAACTCGTAGTTGTAGCTGCAATGGTAGTTTTGGTAGATCAAGTTTTAAAAGCGTTTGCTTACGACGTATATAAAGAATTGTCGATTTTCATCGGCCTGATTATAACGAACTGTATCGTGATGGGGCGTTTGGAAGCATTTGCTTTGGCAAATAAACCATGGAAATCCTTTTTAGATGGAGTTGGAAATGCAGCTGGATATGGATTCATCCTTATCGTTGTTGCCTTTTTTAGAGAATTGCTAGGTTCAGGAAAATTATTTGGTTACCAAGTTGTTCCCGATGCCTTATATGCAATGGGATATGAAAACAATGGACTGATGCTCTTATCGCCAATGGCATTGATTACTGTTGGACTCTTTATCTGGGTTCAACGTTCTAGAAACCGTAAACTCATTGAAAAAAACTAAGCTATGGAAGCATACATTAATTTATTTGTAAAAAGTATTTTCATTGAAAATATGATTTTCGCCTACTTCTTAGGAATGTGTTCCTATTTAGCGGTATCAAAAACAGTGAAAACAGCTGTTGGTTTAGGTTTTGCTGTTATTTTCGTTCTTGCAATCACGGTTCCAATCAACTTTTTGTTGGATACCTATTTACTTAAACCTGGTGCCCTAGCATGGTTGGGTACAGATTATGCAGCAATCGATTTAAGTTTTTTGAGTTTTATCATGTTCATCGCAGTTATTGCTTCGATGGTACAATTGGTTGAGATGATTGTAGAGAAATTTGCTCCAGCACTTTATGGTGCATTGGGAATCTTTTTACCCTTGATCGCAGTAAACTGTGCCATCTTAGGGGGGTCGCTTTTTATGCAACAAAAAGATTTTGGCGGTGTACTAGAATCGGGTGTATACGGATTAGGTTCAGGGATTGGATGGTTTTTAGCGATCATAGCGATTGCAGCTATCCGAGAAAAAATAACCTATTCCAACGTGCCAGCTCCACTTAAGGGATTGGGGATAACGTTTATCATCACAGGATTGATGGCAATTGGGTTTATGAGTTTTATGGGTATTAAATTATAATTTCTACGTATGGATTATTCTATTATTTTAGCGAGTGTTGTTGTTTTCTTATTGATCATTTTTATGTTGGTGGGGATGTTGTTGGGGGCTAAAGCCAAATTAATGCCTTCTGGGCCAGTAGCCCTGATGATTAACGGCCAAAACAATATTGAAGTTTCTTCAGGAAGCACCTTATTAACTACCCTTGGAAACAATAAAATATTCCTTCCTTCTGCTTGTGGAGGTGGAGGTACTTGTATTCAATGTAAATGTCAGATAACAGAAGGAGGAGGAGAGATTCTTCCAACTGAAAAACCTCACTTTTCTCGTAAGGAAATTGCAGACGGATGGCGTTTAGGATGTCAAGTAAAAGTTAAAGAAAATATGGTGATACAAGTGCCTGAAGAGGTGTTTGGGATTAAAAAATGGGAAGCTACTGTAGTCCGTAACTGGAACGTTGCTTCTTTTATTAAAGAATTTGTTGTTGAGATTCCAGAAGAAATGGATTACAAAGCAGGGGGGTATATTCAAATTGAAATACCGGAATGTGAAGTGAACTATTCTGATATTGATATTACTGCGCATCCAGAAGAACACCCTGGAGAACCCGATAAGTTTAAAATGGAATGGGATAATTTCAACCTGTGGTCGTTGAATATGAAAAATCCTGAGCCCGTTGAGCGTGCTTACTCAATGGCATCTTTCCCAGCAGAGGGAAGAGAAGTGATGCTGAACGTTCGTATTGCATCCCCACCATGGGATCGTGCTAAGAACGGATGGATGGATGTAAATCCTGGGATAGCTTCTTCTTATATTTTTGCTCAAAAACCAGGAGATAAAGTTACAATCTCTGGACCTTTCGGAGAGTTTTTCATCAACCCTTCTGAATCAGAAATGCTTTATGTTGGTGGGGGTGCTGGTATGGCTCCGATGCGTTCACATTTATACGAATTATTTAGAACTCTAAAAACAGGGCGTACGGTTACGTTTTGGTATGGAGGACGTTCTAAAAGAGAATTATTTTACCTGGAGCATTTCCGTGCATTAGAACGTGATTTCCCTAATTTTAAATTTTATGTAGCCTTATCCGAACCTTCTGAAGAAGACAACTGGACTGTTAAAGATGGACTAGATGGAGAAGGTGATGGATTCAAAGGTTTTGTGCATCAAGTAGTAATTGATAATTATTTATCAAAACACGAAGCACCAGAGGATATTGAAGTGTACTTCTGTGGACCACCCTTGATGAATCAGGCTGTAGAACGTATGGCTGATGATTACGGTATACCCCCAGAAAATGTTCGTTTCGACGATTTTGGAGGATAATATTAAAATTAAAAGGAGGCTCGATAGAGCCTCCTTTTTTATTTTAAGAATATATAAAAATGAGTTTACCCATGAATGAACTAGAAAAACAAGAGCTTCATAACCTCGCAATGGAAGTTGTAGGGAAGCGTATGGAAGAAGACGGGTTTGAATTCATGACGGTTAATTCTGAACTACAAAAAGACCCTCAATTCGTCTGTTTAAAAGACAAGAAATTACATTTTGTAATCGTACGTGCTATTTCTTATCCAGACAATCCTTTGACCTATGATAAGGCATTGATGGAAACTGTCCGATCCCACGCAGAAAAATTTGAAGCCAAAACCTATTATGCGGGAGTTGGCTTGGCACATGCAGACAATTATGAATTACCATTAACCTCTAAAGACCCCTATGCAGTCAATTTTCAAGGTCTTCAAATAATTGAATCCAATGCGTAAACTGATTTTAATTTCCTTCTTGTTGATATTCGTCAATTGCTCGGAGACCAAGCTTGTAGAAGTACATCAGGGCTATGCTTTGGGCACCTCGTATTCGATTCAATACGGAACGATAAATACGCCCTATGATCAAGTTCAGCAGGGGATTGATTCTTTATTTACGGTAATAAACGCGTCCATGTCTACCTATATTCCGACCTCCGATATTTCAAAAATAAACAAAGGTGATTCTTCAGTTAAAGTAAATGCTCATTTCAAGACGGTATTTGCTAAAGCTACTGAGGTTTGGAAAGCGACGTATGGTTTTTTTGACCCCACGGTTGGGGCTTGGGTAAATGCGTATGGGTTCGGTCCAGAAAAGCCGCTCAATATTCTTACAGATGAAAATAAAGCCCATTTAAAAAAGATCACAGGCTGGAATTCCATTGAACTTACAAAGGAGAATTTTGTAAAAAAAAAACATGCAGAAACCTACCTTGATTTCAATGCCCTAGCCAAAGGATATACCGTTGATGTATTAGGTGATTATTTAGCACAGCTTGGTGCTGCAAATTACTTGGTTGAAATAGGAGGGGAGATCGTTGCCCATGGTGTTAGTCCTAAAACAGCAGAGCCTTGGCGGATTGCTATTGATGATCCTAATCAACAAGAAGAACGCGATTTGATCCAGGTCTTATCTCTGAAGGATGAAGCAATTGCTACATCGGGAAATTATCGCAAGTCTAGAATTGATTCAATTACGGGAGAACGCTATGTTCATTCCATAAACCCGCTAACAGGGAATGCTGTCAAATCAAATGTGTTGAGTGCATCGGTTCGTGCCCCAGATTGTATGAGCGCTGATGCTTATGCTACCGCACTTATGGTACTTCCATTTGAGAAAAGCAAAGCATTGATTGAACGCTTACCTCAAATTGAGGCCTATTGGGTAACCGCTTTCAATGACTCCGTACAGGAACATTTTTCAAGAGGCTGGAAACAATAAATTATTTTTTTGTTACTACTGGAATCCGTTCAGTAGGAAGTGCAAAACGTTTGACTTCAGTTGCGGATATTTCTTTAATAAAATCCACAGCGGTGGCTTTAAATCCAACTTTTTCAAGTCGGTTGTAATAGTCCTGCCCATAAACACGTACGTGATCATACTGCCCAAAAATACGTGTACGTTCCTGTTGATCGGTTATGGCATCATCCTCAAAAGCATTTTCTCGGTCTTCTTCTAGTGGGACTTGTAGAATAGCAGTTCCTCCGGGTTTTAAAACTCGATAAAGTTCTTCCATCGCTTTCAAGTCATTGGGGATATGTTCTAAAACATGATTACACAATATAAAATCATACGAATTGTCTTCAAACGGAAGTGCGCAAATGTCAGCTTTTACATCGGCTAAGGGAGAGTGTAGATCAGAAGTTGTGTAGTCCCAATGCGAAAAGGATTTAAACTTTTTGTAAAAAACCTGTTCTGGTGCTATGTGTAGAACTCGAATTGAGTCTGTCAAAAAGGTAGTCTTTCGATCCAAATACAACCATAAAAGACGATGTCTTTCCAAAGAAAGAGTTCCTGGGCAAAGCGCATTTTGGCGTAAGTTTTGATACCCATAGGGTAAGAATTTTCGATACGAACTCCCGTCAATTGGATCGGTGAATTGATCGCCTTTGAAATACAGTTTAATCAAGGGTCTAAACCAAATACTCAGTTGAATCAACCAAGGTCTTGGAACAAGGTTGAGGAGGGTTTTCATAACACAAGGGCTTCTTTTCGGAATGGAATTTCCTCATCGCTTGAAATACCGAGTGCTTCGTATATGTACTGAAAGGTAGAAAGTAATTCAGGTTTTCCATCGATCAAAGCCACATCGTGTTCAAAATGCGCACTTGGTAAGCCATCGGCCGTCAATATTGTCCATCCGTCTTTCAGATGTTTAATGCGATGGGTTCCTCTATTGATCATGGGTTCAATAGCCAAAACCATTCCCTCTTGAAATTTTTTTCCACGACCTCTTTTTCCATAGTTGGGAACTTCGGGTCCTTCGTGCATTTTAGTACCCAAGCCGTGTCCGACCAATTCTCGCACCACACCATAGCCTTCATTTTCAGCATGCTGTTGAATTGCATAAGCAAGATCGCCAATGCGGTTACCCTCTTTGAATTCAGCAATCCCTTTGTATAAAGACTCTTTGGTTACCTGCAATAATTTTTCGTTCTCAGGATCGATTTCACCTACTCCAAAAGTATAGGCGTGATCTCCATAAAAACCATTTTTCAGAGAACCACAATCAATTGAAATGATGTCACCTTCTTGCAAGGGTTCTTTATTTGGAATCCCATGAACCACTTGCGCATTGGGACTCATACACAAGGTGTTTGGAAAATTATAAAGTCCTAAAAATCCTGGAATAGCGCCGTGATCTCGAATACAAGTTTCTGCTTTGGCATCTAACTCCAAGGTGCTAATACCAGGCTTTATTTCGCTGGCTAGCATCCCCAAGGTTTTCGAAACGATCAAAGCACTTTCGCGCATCAATTCTATTTCTTCTGCATTCTTTAATACAACACTACTCATTCTGCATAGGCGTTTTTGTAGCCATTTCCTTTCAATATTTCAAGCATATCCAGCTCAAGTGTTTGTATTGGAAATTCTACAATTCGGTTCATTTCTTTACCATTCTTAGCGAAAATCAATGTGGGTACGTTAAAGAGATCATAGGGTTTTTCAATTCCATTTGGGGTATCCTTGTCCTCAGATACTGCGATGATCTCAATCGACTCAATTGGATAGCCAGCTGCTTCTAAAATTTTCATCATGGGTGACACTTCTCGTTGACTGTCTTCGCACCAGGTTCCCATCAACAGTGTGATTGTTACATCTTGCAATAATGGTTTTATTTCGGTTACTGCTACAGTATTCACTTTATAAAAATCATACTCCGTGGCGTACCAAGGGGAAAATAATTTCAATTGAGGTAGACTAATTACCCCTAAAAGTATTTCCTCTCCTTCGATTGTTGTGCTTTTGAGGTTGTCGGTAATAGTTATAATTGATTCCTTTTTAGAGGTTGATTTTTTAGTTTCCCCACAGTTGTACAACAAGATAGAAGCTAAGAAAATTATAAGAGTTCTCATATTAAAAGTGATTTTTGAGTCATGGCTTCGGGTTGATCTACTCCCATGATATCGAGTATTGTAGGTGCTAGATCGCCTAAAACCCCTGAAGCTATTTTCTTTTTGTGGTTGTCAACCAAAATAATGGGCACGGGATTGGTTGTATGCGCTGTATTAGGGCTTCCATCGGTATTGATCATTGTTTCGCAATTTCCATGATCAGCAATAACGAGTATTGCATAGTCTTGGGTCAGCGCAGCTTCAATAACCGATTGAGCGCAGCTATCTACAGTTTCACAAGCTTTAATTGCGGCAGCTAAATCACCGGTATGACCGACCATATCTGGGTTTGCAAAATTGAGGCAAATAAAGTCAGCGGTTTCTTTTTGTATTTCTGGAATTATCGCATCACGAATTTCAAAAGCGCTCATTTCAGGCTGTAAATCGTAAGTAGCTACTTTTGGGGAAGGGCATAAAATACGTTCTTCTCCCGGAAAAGGCTCTTCACGTCCCCCGTTAAAAAAGAAAGTTACGTGGGGGTATTTTTCTGTTTCAGCAATTCGAATTTGAATTTTCCCTGCTCCAGAAAGAGTTTCTCCGAGGGTATCTTTTAAATTCTCTTTATCAAAAACAACCTGTACGTTATGGAATGAACTGTCGTAATTAGTTAGGGTTACGTAATGTAAATCCAGAGGAGTCATTCCTTGAGCATCAAATGCTTTTTGTGACAGGGCTTGAGTCAATTCACGTCCGCGATCTGTTCTGAAATTAAAGAAGAGCACAACATCATCTTTTTCAACTGGAGCAAGTGCATTCCCGTTGGTGTTCTTTGCAACGAGGGGTGCAATAAATTCATCCGTGATGTCCTTGTCGTAAGAAGCTTGAATCGCAGATGTAAAATCATCTACAGCGGTTCCGTTTCCTCGAACAATTAAATCATACGCTTTTTGGATACGTTCCCAGCGTTGATCTCGATCCATTGCATAGTAGCGCCCAATAACAGAAGCTATTTTACCAGTTGTCGACGCCATGGTGTCTTCGATGTCTTGTATGAATTTTTTCCCCGACTTTGGATCCACATCACGCCCATCTGTAAAGGCGTGTAAGTAGACTTCATCCATTTGCTCGTCCGCCAAAACACCAAGTAATGCTTTGATGTGGTTTATATGCGAATGAACTCCACCGTCCGAAACCAACCCCATCAAGTGAATTTTTTTATTATTCGCTTTGGCGTATGCAATAGCATTTACTAAAACCGCTTCATCTTTCAAAGTATTCTGTTGGACGGCTAAATTTATTTTAGCTAAATCTTGATATACAATTCGACCGGCTCCTAAGTTGATGTGACCAACCTCACTATTCCCCATTTGTCCTTCAGGTAGACCAACGTGTAAGCCATCGGTTCTGAGGCTGTTGTGGGAGTAATTGGTATACAAACCATCAATAAAAGGAGTTTTTGCTTGATCAACAGCAGAGACTGAAGGATCGGGAGATTTCCCCCATCCATCTAGTATCATCAAAATTGCTTTTTGAGACATGAATTATTTTTTTACAAAGATAGCAAATATGACCATGAAATTGTTGCATTAAGAATTCTAACCTATCTTTAAACTTTCTAAAACGTTTTATTTGAATAAAGGAATTGTTTATCGTTCAACAGGGAGTTGGTATCTTGTAAAAGATGCACAAGGAGTTTTTTATTCCTGTCGTATTAAGGGGAAATTCCGGATTCAAGGAATCAAGAGTACCAATCCAATTGCAGTAGGCGATCGAGTTGAATTTGATGTTATAGAAGAAGAGTCCGAGTTGATGGGAGTCATTACCGCCATCGACACTAGAGACAACTATATTGTTCGTCGTTCGGTTAATTTATCAAAGCAGACCCACATCATCGCATCCAATATTGATCAAGCATTCCTATTAATCACCCTCAATAACCCTCCAACATTTTTTGCATTTATCGATCGTTTTTTGATCACAGCAGAAGCCTATCACATTCCAGCGGTTTTATTATTCAATAAAATGGATACCTATGGGGAGGAAGAAAAAGCAGAAATTCAATGGATGCAAAGTGTTTATGAAGCCACAGGGTATACCTGCTATCAGATTTCAAGTTTTAACGAAAAAGATGTTGCGTTGATAGAGAGCCTCATGCAAAACAAATCCTCTATGTTTACTGGCCATAGTGGGGTTGGAAAATCTACCTTACTCAATGCGATTGCTCCTGACCTGAATTTAAAAACCAAAGTCATTTCGGAACAACATCAACAAGGGCAGCACACAACAACCTATGCGGAAATGTTTGATTTAAAAGATAACGCTAGAATTATTGATACCCCGGGCATCAAAGGCTTTGGAGTAGTGGACATGGAACCAGAGGAATTAGGGAATTACTTCCCAGAATTTCTAAAAGTAAAACATTCGTGTAAATTCAATAACTGCTTACATTTAGATGAACCTAAATGTGCAGTAAAGGACGGTGTTGAGGATGAGTCCATTCCTGCTTCTCGCTATAAAAGCTATGTTCAACTTCTCGATGAAGATACCCCTTACAGAAACTAAATTCACTTGATAAATTAAACATGCGTGTAGTAATTCAACGGGTAAAAAAAGCACAGGTAGATATTGAGGGTAAAACCGTTGGGTCTATTGATCAGGGTTTAGTTGTTTTGTTGGGGATCGAAATGGCTGATTCACTCGAAGATGTTATATGGATTGTAAAAAAAATTACCCAACTGCGTATTTTTTCTGATACTGAGGGGATAATGAATCGTTCGTTGCTCGATGTTGCTGGTGGGTTGTTGTTGATTAGTCAGTTTACGCTGATGGCAGCAACTAAAAAAGGCAACCGGCCCTCCTACATTCGCGCTGCAAAACACGATCATGCCATTCCAATGTACGAGGCTTTTATTGCTGAAACTGAAAAGGTGATGGGCAAATCCATAGCAACCGGAGTTTTTGGTGCCGACATGCAAGTTTCACTTTGTAATGATGGACCCGTGACCATTCAGTTGGATTCTAAGAATAAAGAGTAGTTAATAGATGTTAACTTCAATTTCCAAAGAGATTTCAAAACGTTCAAGTACTTTTTCTTGAATCTCTTGCGCCAAACTAAGGATTTCAATCCCACGGGCATTTCCATGATTTACCAGAACGAGTGCTTGGTGTTCATGAACTCCAGCGCCTCCTCTTTTGATACCTTTATACCCTAAACGATCAATGATCCATCCAGCAGGGATTTTAACTTCCGAGTTGGATATTCGGTAGTGGGGCATTTCGGGATACGCAACTAAGAGTTTTTGAAAGTGTTTTTCTGTAATTACTGGATTCTTAAAAAAACTACCGCTATTGCCTATTTTTTTTGGGTCGGGAAGTTTTCGCTGCCGAATTGCAATGACTGCTTCTGCAATATTTTTTGGAGTAGGAAGGTTATTTCCAAGCTCTTCTTGAAGGGTTCCATAAGCTGTTTTTAGGGCGTGATTTTTTTTTGTCAAACGAAATTGCACAGCTGTGATGACATGCTTCCCCTTTAAATCTGTTTTGAAAATCGAATTTCGGTATCCAAAAACTGCTTCTTCAAGATTGAATTGATGAGGAGTTGCAGTTACGGTGTCTAAGGTTGTACAGTTTACAAAACTATTTTTTAGTTCAACGCCATAGGCTCCAATATTCTGTATAGGGGCAGTGCCAATATTCCCTGGAATCAAGGCTAAATTCTCTAATCCACCATAGCCTTGGTCTAAGGTCCAGATCACAAAGTCATGCCAATTTTCGCCTGCTGAGGCTTCGATGATGACATGATCAGCATCTTCTTCAATAACGCGAATTCCCTTTAGGCCGATGTGTATACACAACCCGCTTAGGTTTTTTGTAAAGAGTAAATTACTTCCACCACCTAAGATAAACCTTTCACTAAAATCCTCGTTTAAAAGCGCAGCAACAAGTTCTTCTGTCGTACTTACGCTGGTAAAATATTCACAAAAGCACTCCACTCCAAAGGTGTTGTATGCTTTTAATGATTTTTGTTGTTCGATCGTTTTCAAATCTTATTTTAAGTAACTACAAGATAGAGAACTCAAATCAATTGGAATAAACATCTAGCGCTTTTTCTAAGATATTCGCCGAGCGTAATAAATCCTTTTCATTGAGAACAAAGCCGATCCGAATTTGTTTTTTTCCATAACCAGGTGTCGAGTAAAAACCTGCTGCAGGAGCAAACATTACCGTTTCGTTTCCATCACTAAAATCGGTTAATAACCATTTAGAGAAAACCTCGGCATCATCAACGGGTAATTCTACAATACAATAAAATGCTCCTCTGGGAATAGAAACTTTTACTCCGTCAATTTGTTCAAGAGCATGCACAAGAATGTTTTTTCGTGCAGTGTATTCTTTTTTAACAGCTAATAAATAACTTGCGTCCGAATTGATTGCAGCTTCACTAGCTATTAGTGATAAAGTAGCAGGAGACAAACGTACGTGAGCAAATTTAAGCGCCGTAGCAATTAAGGCTTTGTTTTTAGAAACGATACATCCAACGCGAGCACCACAAAGGCTATACCGTTTAGAAACGGAATCGATCATTATGGCGTGCTCTTTTAGTTTTTCTGACTGTAAAACCGAATAAAATTCGGTAACATCATCGTGAATAAATTCACGGTATACTTCATCAACAATTAAAAATATATTGTGTTTGAGGGCGAGATCGCCAAGAGCTTCAATTTCTTCTTGAGTATATAAATATCCCGTTGGATTACAAGGATTACAAATTAGAATGGCCTTAGTTTTTCCATTAATCTTTGCTTCAATTGAAGGAATAGATGGTAAACGAAATTGCTCTTCAAATAGCGAATGTACTGGAACCACATTGATGTTTGAAGCTGCTGCAAAACCATTGTAATTTGCGTAAAAAGGTTCAGGAATTATAATTTCATCGGCAACGTCACAAATACAACTTAGCGTAAATGAAATTGCTTCGCTAGCACCAGCTGTAACAATTATATCTTGGGGACTAACGTCAATTTTGTTTTTGGAGTAATAGGAACATAAAGAGCCTCTAAAGTCTAAAGTCCCTTCCGAAGGACCGTATGCGAGTAAATCTAGTTTGCTTTTCTGAATCGCTTCAATTGCTTCTTTGGGGGATGCTACGTCGGGTTGACCGATGTTGAGGTGAAAGACCTTTGTGCCGCGTACCTTTGCCTGTTCTGCAAATTGAACAAGTTTTCTTATTGGTGATTCCGGGAGGTCTCTTCCTTTTTGCGATAAAGTAGGTAGTGTTGATTGCATGCACAAATATCGAAAAAAAAACAGGGTTCTTATTGTTTGGAATGTTTTTTGTTAACTTTAAGTTGTATTCGATCACTTCAATTAGTTTCCTTCTAAAAGATGAAGTTAAGGAAGGGATGGATGTTTAATTGCAATCCCCATGAAGCAAGCCCTAGTTCTTATTGTTCAGTTGTTTTTACTTTTCAGTATTCATCCTATTAAAGCGCAGTCTAGTTTTTCGTTTTCTGATGGAAGTGACAAGCGAGTTTTTTCTTTTGAATTGGTCAACAATTTTATTATTGGAAGATGGGAATTTAAGCTTTAGTCAACGTATGGGAACCCAGATTGATGGAATTTTGGGTGCTACACTTTTTAAGGATTATAAGATAACTGTGAATTATAATACAGAGCGACTGCGTATCGAGCGATCCCAAGAAAAAACAACTTCTTGCAGAAAGTGCAGTATTCTCCCCATTCGTTTTAGAAACAGTAAACCCTTGGTTCGTGCTAGTATCACTCAAGAAGACGGGAAGCGAGTTGAAGGTGATTTTTTAATCGATAGCGGCTCAAGCGATGCGCTATGAGTTTTGATCAACATGATGAAGTAGAAAAACCTACTTCCTTTTTTCCAGATTTTTTAGGAATTGTTATCAACGGAGATGTGTTTGGTGATCGAAGTAAAATCAATGTATTTCGGTTGGGTTCTTTTACATTGAATCAAGTAAAAGCTGCTTTTCCTGACAGTTTAGGCTCCTACAAAGTATTGGTTGATTCGAAGCGGATTGGGAGTATTGGTGGAGAACTGTTGAAGCGTTTTAAAGTAACTTTTGATTATCCAAACAAGCAAGTTGTTTTAAAGAAAACTTTCAAGACATTCGATCGGTTTTATTATAATTTAAGTGGAATTGAATTGCAATATAAAGGGGAAAGCTTGGTAAAAGAAAAAGTGTCTAGTTTTCAGTCAAGAGATATTCCTGAAAATGAGAGTCACAACAGGGGGATTAAAATTTATTTATCACAATTATATCGGTTGCGATTTAGACCCATAATTGAAATTGCAAACCTCCGTGTAAATTCTCCAGCAGCTTTAGCCGGATTGAAAGAAGGGGATGTTATCACTTCGGTCAATGGGAAAAGAGTTGGTGATATTGATTTACAAGAAATCATGCATCAGTTTCAGAAAAAACCGGGTGCAAAAATAAAATTAGGAATCCTACGAGCAGGGGTTAGACTCAATTATAAATTTGTCCTAAAGGCACTTTTATGACGAAGGCTGAACAGTTCCTTTTATTTTTAGCGAAACAATAGGGGTTTCTGATGCGTTAGAATTCACGGTAATGGTTTTACGAATTGGTCCCACTCGATTGGTGTCGTATTTTACTTGAATTTCACCGCTTTCACCAGGAGCTATTGGTGCCTCTGGTTTTTTTGGAATAGTACATCCGCAAGAAGAATACACTTTAGTGATTTCTAAGGGCATATCCCCTGAATTGACAAAAGTAAAGATGCGAATACCATCGCTTCCTTTGACAATTTCTCCATAATCTACCACACTAGATTGGAATTCTATTTTGGGTCCGACTGTTTGTGAGAATCCATTGTAACTGAATGCTAGAAATAAACAGAAAGTGGTAATAATATTTTTCATTTTCATCGATTTAGTTAGTACCAATTTACATAATTTTACTCAACTCAATAAAAGCACTACAAAAGTGAACGGTTTCCTTTTGTAATCCCTTTAAGAAAATTACTTTTGTTATTTATAACAAAAACCAGACCATTTATGTCGATTTCCTCAAAATTTGAAGCCTCAACTGTCGAACAGAAATGGTATGACTATTGGCTCAGTAATAAATACTTTGCTTCTACACCCGACGACCGTCCTGCCTATTCTATTGTAATTCCGCCCCCAAATGTGACTGGAATTCTTCATATGGGACATATGTTGAATGTATCCTTACAAGATATTTTAATTCGTAGGGCTAGAATGCAAGGATATAATGCGTGCTGGGTTCCAGGAACCGATCATGCGTCTATTGCCACTGAAGCGAAAGTAGTAGCCCGTCTTAAAGAGCAAGGAATTGATAAAAATGATTTAACTCGAGAAGCGTTTTTGGAGCATGCTTGGGATTGGACTGAGGAGTACGGAGGCCTTATTTTAAAACAATTACAAAAGCTGGGTGCTTCTTGTGACTGGGATAGAACCAAATTTACATTAGATGACGATATGTCAGCGTCTGTAATACAGGTTTTTGTTGATTTGTTTAATAAAGGTTTGGTGTATCGAGGATATCGGATGGTAAACTGGGATCCTGAAGCTCAAACAACTCTGTCTGATGAAGAAGTTGTTTATGAAGAGAAGCCTGGTTTTTTATACCATATTGCATACGAAGTTGAAGGCGAAACAACGCCGCTTATTATTGCAACTACTCGTCCGGAAACAATTTTCGGGGATACCGCTATTTGTATTCATCCTGAAGATGAACGTTTCCAGCATTTAAAGGGAAAGAAAGTAAAAGTACCTTTAGCCAATCGATGGATACCGCTCATTCAAGATGATTATGTGGATATGGAGTTTGGAACAGGTTGTTTAAAAGTTACACCTGCACACGACATCAACGACAAGGCTTTAGGAGAAAAACATAATTTAGATCTTATTGATATATTCAATGCTGATGCTACGCTCAATGCGCACGGATTGCATTATGAAGGCCAAGACCGTTTTGTGGTTCGTAAGGCTGTTGCTAAAGAATTAGAAGAATTAAGCGTTTTAGTTAAAAAAGAAGATTACACCCACAAGGTTGGAACTTCTGAACGAACAAAGGCTGTAATTGAACCGCGCTTATCGGATCAATGGTTCTTGAAAATGGAACAATTGGCTGAGCCTGCAATTAAAGCAGTTCTCGAATCGGAAGAAGTTGCTTTGGTTCCTGCTAAATTTAAAAACACCTACCGTCACTGGATGGAGAATATCCGTGACTGGAATATCTCACGTCAGTTGTGGTGGGGTCAACAAATACCAGCTTACTATTACAGCAACAATCCAGAAGATTTTGTGGTTGCAACTACTGCAGAACAAGCCCTTGAATTAGCGCGATCCAAATCTGGTAATGCCGATTTGAAAGCAAGTGACCTTGGTCAAGACAAGGACGTATTGGATACTTGGTTTTCTTCGTGGTTATGGCCAATCTCTGTGTTCGATGGTATTCGAAACCCGGATAACGAAGAAATAAATTATTACTATCCTACTAGAGACCTTGTTACCGGTCCAGACATCTTATTTTTCTGGGTAGCACGAATGATCATTTCGGGCTATGAATACCGCAATGAAAAACCATTTTCAAAAGTATACCTTACGGGTCTTGTACGGGATAAGCAAGGGCGAAAAATGTCGAAACAATTAGGGAATTCTCCAGATGCTTTAAAACTAATTGATGATTTCGGAGCTGATGCTGTCCGAGTAGGGCTCATGTTGAGTTCAGCCGCTGGGAATGATTTACTGTTCGATGAAAGTCTGTGCCAACAAGGAAAGAATTTTTCTAATAAAATATGGAATGCCTATCGCCTGATTGAAGGTTGGGAAGTTGATGAAAACAGAAACCAATCGGCTGTAAGTAAAGAAGCATTGCACTGGTATACTCAAAAGTTCCAGCAGGCCTTAGAACAAATCAACGATAATTTTGATAAATACCGTATCTCCGACGCCATGATGACATCGTACAAGCTCATCTGGGATGATTTTTGTTCGTGGTTATTGGAAGCGATTAAACCGGCCTATGGCGACCCTATTGATGGACAAACCTATCGTGAGGTTCGTGTATTATTTGAAGACAATCTAAAGCTACTTCACCCGTTTATGCCTTTTCTTACTGAAGAATTATGGCAGGATATGGATACCCGTGCAGTTGAGGAAGCATTGATAGTGAGTGCGTGGCCAGAGGTTCAAGCTTATGATGAAAAACTTATCCAACGTTTTGAAGAAGCTACTGGAGTAATTGGCGGAATTCGAAACTTTAGAAAAGAAAAAGAACTTGGTTTTAAAGAAGTACTGGCACTACAGGTAATTGGTTCAGTCGAAGCCATTCCATTTGAATCCTTGGTTCAGAAAATGGGGCAATTGAGCAGTGTGTGTTATGAAGAAACAATATCAGATCAAACTGGAGGTGCATTTCGCGCCAATGGGTTGGAATTCTTTATCCCTCTAGAAGGGAAGATTGATGTAGAAAAAGAACGTCTCAAACTACAAGAAGAGCTGAAATATGCAAACGGTTTCTTACTATCGGTTCAAAAGAAACTTGCAAATGAGCGTTTTGTCTCCAATGCACCCGATCAAGTTTTGGCTAATGAACGAAAGAAAGAAGCTGATGCTTTAGAGAAAATTGAAGTCATTGAAAAAAGTTTGGCAGCTCTCTAATAAACTGTTACTTCTTTGCAACTACATCGATACCGCCTGTTACTACTTGGTTGAGTTCGACATTAATATGGGTTCCAACTGGAAAATATAGGTCTACACGCGAGCCAAATTTGATGAACCCAGCATCGGTGCCTTGTACTACCTCCTGACCTTCTTGTGCGTAATTTACAATCCTACGGGCTAGCGCTCCAGCTATTTGACGATATAAGATCGCACCAAAGGATTTGTTTTCTAATACGATGGTAGTACGCTCATTCTCTTCAGACGCCTTTGGATGCCATGCTACAAGATATTTCCCGGGGTGATACTTGCTGAACAATACTTTTCCACTCATCGCATAGCGAGTAACATGTACGTTTATGGGAGACATAAAAATTGAAACCATCAGCCGTTGGTCTTTAAAATATTCTTTTTCATACACCTCTTCAATAACCACTACCTTACCATCTACCGGTGCAATAACATGATCTGCATTGATTGGAGTATTTCTTTTTGGATTTCTAAAGAACTGTAATACGATAATTAGTAGACCCAAGGCAACTAGCTGTAGTCCCCATTTGAGCCAAAGAATAGTGATGAAGAAATCAGCTCCCAGAGCAATTCCAGCAGTAAATAAAAATGTGAAAATTATAATAAAGAAACCTTCTTTGTGGAACATCTTAAATGAATTTTAATAATAAATAATAAAAGGGAGCTACAAAAATAACACTATCCATGCGATCATAAAAACCACCATGACCGGGGATTAAACTTCCACTGTCTTTTACTTTTGCAACCCGTTTAAAATAGGATTGAACAAAGTCACCTAAAGTGGCAAGCACAGGAATCAATACTGCAAACAGAATCCATAGGTTGCTGTCAAAAATATACATTTTTAATTCAATAAAATAAGTGACTAGGATGGTGGCTAGCATCCCGCCAAAAAAACCTTCCCATGATTTTTTAGGAGATATAGCCGGCAGTAATTTGTGTTTTCCAAATTTCGATCCAAACAGATAGGCAAAAGAATTGTTTGCCCATATCGCAATATAGAGTAAGGCCAGTATACAGGGTTCGTATGCTAAACCGTCAAAAGCTGTTCGAGTAATGAAGTAAGATGATAAAACAATATATCCCATGCTTAATACAAATTGAACAGGATAGCTGTATTCTATTTTCTTTGAATTGAATAACATAGCCACCAAAACCAAGTTGATCGTAAGAGCACTATAAACTAAAATATCTTCTGTAAACGTACTGACAAAGCCGAGAGTGGCATAAACTGAAAGTAAGACAAGAGTAAGTATAGGAATAAAACTTTTGAATTGAATCAAGCGTTGGAATTCCCAGAGGGCTAGGCCCGAAAAAAGAAGTACAACGGCTGTTATGGCGATGGGAGACAAGAAGATAGCACCCATTAAAACCCCTGCGTATAGGCTGCCTGATAATGCACGAATTTGTATATCTTTCATTTAAGAATCTTCTTGAACGAGTAAATATAAGTTTTTTGTGCTACTCCCGTAAGAAAGGAAATCATCTTCTTTATTGGTATCAAAAGTGTTTAGTGTGGTAATGTTTGAAGGTAAGTCTTCTTTGTATCGGGTATTGATCATGGTCATTGCTTCACTTACATCTTCTACAAATTGAGCAGCACTCGCCAAAATGATAAGATTTTCAGGAAGTTCATCGAGCTTCAGGTTCTGTATCTGATGACTGCAAACTAAAACCGATCCTTTGTTTGCAATCAGATATTCACAACCCAACAATTGAACCGTAGCTTTTTTATTTTCCAAAGCCTCAGGATTTACTGTGATGTTGAAAAAACTATTCAAGCTCTTAGAATCGCTTTTGAGATCGCTGCTGCCCCAACCGTTCTCAGCTAAAATTCTATGAAAATAGTTTCGAGTTTGCTCTACGTTTTCACTGAAAATAAACTTCCCCCCTTTTTCGGTAAAAACTCGTGCAAAATGGAGTTCTTTCGGATCTTTTTTGGAAGCTAGGTACGGACTTTTATCAGTATTTTGCTCCTTTTTTTTTGATCCAAAAATATTACTAAAGAGCCCCACAGGAAATTATGTTTATTCAGTTACAGTCTTTTTATCGCCCTTAACCTCTTCCTCTTTGTCAAAGGGTCTTTCCCCCAAAATAGTCAACAAATCATCTTTAAAGAGAACTTCTTTTTCTAAAAGGCGTTCGGCTAGAGTAGTGAGTTTATCTTTGTTGTCTTTAATTAATTTCAGAGCACGATCGTACTGTCCTTCAATTAAAACAGAAATCTCCTTATCAATTTTTTGAGCTGTATCTTCAGAATATGGCTTAGAGAAATTATAATCCGATTGACCGCTTGAGTCGTAATAAGTAATGTTTCCTATGGCGTCATTTAATCCATAAACCGTAACCATGGCTTTAGCCTGACGGGTTACTTTTTCTAAATCGCTTAAGGCTCCGGTTGAAATCTTATCGAAGATTACTTTTTCTGCAGCACGTCCTCCTAGAGTTGCACACATTTCATCGAGCATTTGTTCAGTACGAACAATCATTCGCTCCTCAGGAAGGTACCATGCAGCTCCTAGGGATTGTCCTCTTGGGACAATAGTTACTTTTACTAAAGGAGCAGCGTGTTCGAGTAACCAGCTGACCATAGCATGACCGGCTTCGTGAAAAGCGATCGTTCTTTTTTCTCCTGGAGTTATGATTTTATTTTTCTTTTCAAGACCTCCAACAATACGGTCTACCGCATCTAAAAAGTCTTGTTTTCCTACTGATTTTTTATTTTTACGAGCAGCTATTAAAGCAGCTTCATTACATACATTGGCGATGTCTGCTCCTGAGAACCCAGGGGTTTGTTTCGATAAGAAATCAACGTCTAAAGTTTTCGTTGTTTTAAGGGGAGCAATGTGTACAGCAAAAATTTGTTTACGTTCTCGAACATCGGGAAGGTCAACATAAATTTGTCGGTCGAAACGACCTGCACGCATCAGGGCTTTATCCAATACATCAGCTCGGTTTGTTGCTGCTAAGACGATTACATTGGTATTGGTTCCAAAACCATCCATCTCGGTCAACAATTGATTCAAGGTATTCTCACGCTCATCATTAGAACCAGTCATGTTACTTTTACCACGAGCCCTACCAATTGCATCTATTTCATCAATGAATATGATGGCAGGTGATTTTTCTTTGGCTTGCTTAAAGAGATCACGTACACGCGATGCACCAACCCCTACAAACATTTCTACAAAATCCGAACCTGAAAGTGAAAAGAAAGGAACTTTTGCCTCTCCTGCTACTGCTTTTGCAAGTAAAGTTTTACCTGTTCCTGGAAGTCCAACAAGCAGTGCACCTTTGGGAATTTTACCTCCTAGCACGGTGTATTTGTCTGGGTTTTTTAAGAAGTCTACAATTTCTTGAATTTCTTCTTTTGCTCCTTCTAAACCAGCTACATCTTTAAAGGTAGTTTTGATGTCTGTTTTTTCGTCAAAAAGTTTTGCTTTCGATTTTCCAATATTAAAAATCTGGCTTCCACCACCGGCACCGCCGCCGCCAGACATTCTCCGCATTAAGAAAATCCAAACACCCACAATAAGTAAGATAGGGAGGAAGCTCAAGAAAATATCCATCCAACGATTTTCTATGGTTGTGAAATCATATCGAAAAGTAATGCCGTTACTTTCTGCTTTTTCAAGCTTACGCTGAAATAATTCAAGATTCCCCACTTCAAATTGATAGTGCGGCCCTTTAATATTTTCTTGCCCAAAAAGATTTTTGGTTTTCGTTCCTGAGTGAATGGACTTTTCCAAAGCTTTTTCAGTCAACGAAACTTTGGCTAAGTTTTTATTATAAACCACAACTTCCATGACATCTCCATCGTTGAGGAAACGTTCGAATTCTGAAATATTAGTTTTTTTAAGCGTCTGAGAACTACTGTCTCCAAACATGCTTACAGCCAATAATCCAACAATTACGAGTCCATAGACCCAATACGTATTGAACTTCGGTTTTTTAGGTAGATTTTCTTTTGCCATAATTTTATTTACAGATTGGAGGCGATTAATGTAGTTTCAGCATCTCCCCAAAGTTCTTCAATATTATAGTGCGCTCTTGTTTCTCTTTGAAATACATGCACAACTACGTCTATATAGTCCATCAAAACCCACTCAGAATTATCCAATCCTTCTGTGTGAAATGGTTTTTCGTGGATGGCTTTACTTACTATTTTATGAATTGATCCAACAATTGCCGATACATGGGTATTTGAGGTTCCACTACAAACTATAAAATAATCACAAACCGTGTTTTCTATTTTTCTTAAATCGAGGAGTTTTACTTCAAGGCCTTTAACTTCTTCTATCCCTAGAATTATCTGTGAAATTAGATTATCAGAACTATTGGAAGGTTTTATCATCAAATTTTTTTCTTTAGTGCAAATTTATTATATTCTAGTCAGACACTAGCAAATTAAGATGCCATATTTCAAATTAATCAAAATTGATGCCACCGACTCCACCAATTCTTTGCTCAAGCAACGATATCTGGCTAATTCGTGCTTGGATGGGGAGGTTTTGTGGACAAGTATTCAGCGTCAGGGGAGGGGGCAAAGAAACACCGTCTGGCTGTCTGATCCGGGTAAAAACCTAGCTTTCAGTATATATAAAGAATTTAATACGGCTGAGGTTCAAAACCCTTTTTTGTTGAGTTGTCTGGTTTCCCTTGGGGTACAGGCTGCATTAGAATCTTTAATGATTCCTCAGCTTTGTGTAAAATGGCCTAACGACATTCTGTCAGGTGAGAAAAAGATTTGTGGTGTGTTGATCGAAAATATGTTCAAAGGCAGTTTGTTGCATGCGAGTATCGTCGGTATAGGGCTTAATGTAAATCAAGAAAATTTTAAAAACTTACCCAGGGCAGCTTCGATGCTTCAGATTTCGGGAACAACCTATGATTTGCAGGATGTTTTGGCAACTTGCTTGGATCATATTCGACAAAAGCTAGAATTAATCAACCTTCCAGAAGAACAGATCATAAAGCTTTATGAGGCTTCTTTATATCGCATTGGAAAACCAAGTACATTTGAAACCGACGGCCGCTTATTAACAGGAATTATCAGAGGGGTTAGCCTTCAAGGATTGCTCAAGGTTCAATTGGAAGATAGCCAAATGGCTCTTTATGATTTAAAAACAATTCAACTTAAAAACTAAGGCTTCCAGTTGGCTGGATCTTTTCTCCAGTTTACTAATGTTTCTTGTTGCTCTTTTTTAATGGTAGCCGATGCGGTTGCGTGTTGAATCAAATGATTATAATCGCTCAGTGTATAAAGTTGTACCCCAGCTTCTTTAAAGTTATTTTCTGCGATTGAAAAGCCATAAGTAAACAAGGCAATCATCCCCAACACTTCAATTCCTTCTGCTTCAATTGCAGTTACAGCATTCAAACTACTCATCCCCGTACTAATCAAATCTTCGATAACAACAACCGCTTGCCCTTCCTGAACTATACCCTCAATTTGATTTTGACGTCCATGCTTTTTGGGTTCTGGGCGGACATATACAAAGGGTAAATTTAATTTTTGAGCAACTAAAGCTCCAATCCCAATTGCGCCAGTTGCTACTCCAGCAATGGTTACATCTGTACCGTAAAGTGCAGTAACTTGTTGAGCAATAGCATCTGTAAGATAAGCACGAACTTTAGGGAAAGACAAAGCCAAACGATTGTCACAGTAGATTGGAGATTTCCATCCACTCGCCCAAGAGAATGGATTTTTTGGTTCCAATTTTATTGCATTTATTTGTAGTAAATGAGCTGCCGTTTCAAAGGCAATTTTTTCGTTGTAAATCATAGGCAAATGTATAAAGTATTTTTCAATCAAAAACCAATTTTCTTAACTACTGAATTGGTTCCTCAAACCTTTCGTACTCCTGTGTTGTTTATTAAGTTTTCATCGCCCGAAAATATTGTAAAAGCACTTAAGTCTAAACAAACGGATTGTTTGTATTTGTATCATCACAAGGAAGATAAGTTGTGGATGCATTTTCTCAGACATTTTCCAATTGTCGAGGCTGCTGGTGGTTTGGTACGTCATGATGATGGGCGTTTCCTTTTTATTTACAGGAATGACAAATGGGATCTTCCAAAGGGTCGCATTGAAAAAAACGAACCCATTCGACTTGCAGCAGTTCGAGAAGTTGAAGAGGAAACCGGAGTCGACGGTTTAGAAATTGTAAAACCCCTCATCGAAACCTTTCATGTTTTTAATCGCAATGGAAGGTATAAGCTCAAAAAAACCTTTTGGTTTGAAATGAAAACAGCCTCAAAAGTTACGCTGATTCCACAGCTGAATGAAGGGATTCAGCAAGCGGTATGGATTATGGAAAAAGAAATTCCTCAGAAGTTTGAAAATGCCTACGAAAATATAAAGGAAGTATACGGGAGTCTTCTTTAGGAATCAGTTACTGCTTTCGGTACCAAGTGCGCATAATCTCCGTGATTTTGAATTACCTCTCGAACAATACTGCTGCTTATAAAAGAAGTTTCGGTTGAAGTCAATAGAAAAACTGTTTCAATATCAGATAAACTACGGTTGGTGTGAGCAATTGCTTTTTCAAACTCAAAATCAGCTGGGTTTCTAAGACCACGTAAAATAAAAGATGCGTTGATGCGCTCGCAGAAATTCACAGTCAATCCTTCGTAGGTTTTAACTGAAATTTTAGTTTCTCCTTCGAAGGTTTTTTCAATAAAATTTTTGCGTTGTTCCAAAGTAAACATATACTTTTTATTGGAATTGACTCCAATCGCAATTACAATTTCATCAAATAGAGGAAGTGCCCGTTGAATGATATCAATGTGGCCGTTGGTGATGGGGTCAAAGGAGCCTGGGAAAATCGCTTTTTTCATAGCATTAAAGGTATTCTTTTTTTCTTAGAGCTTCACCAATGAGTTCTTCTAGGAATTCTAGTAAAGAAATTCCATCGGCTTCCAGTTGTTGCGGAATCAGACTTTGGAGGGTCATCCCAGGGATGGTGTTGACCTCGAGTAAATGAGGGATGCCGTTCTCGAAAATGAATTCACTCCGTGTAACGCCTTCCAATCCCATCTTTTGATAAATCTTTTTAGAAAGAGTAACGGCAGCTTCGGTCCACGCTTCTGGAAGTTGTGCTGGGGTTATCTCTTTGGATTTTCCTTCATACTTTGCTTCGTAGTCAAAAAAGTCATTTTCACTGATGATTTCAGTTATCGGCAATACCTTGATCTTCTTTTTCCATTTTAAAACTCCAACACTTATTTCGCGGCCAACAAGTGCTGCTTCAATGAGTACTTGGTGATCTTCTTTAAATGCATTTTCAATGGCAAGTGGAAGTTCTTTGGCGTTGTATACTTTGGATATTCCAAAGCTGCTACCCGCGCGATTAGCTTTAACAAAACAGGGAAAGCCCACGGCTTGCTCTATGGTTTCAGTACTATAGTCATCGCCTTGGTCCAGGGTATAAAAACGTGCGGTTGGGATGTTTAGGGATCGGGCTACTGCCAAGCAGTCTCTTTTGTTGTAGGTTAGACCAGCGGTATAACTGGAACAACTGCTCTGAGGGATTTGTAACAATTCAAGCATTCCAGCTAATTGTCCGTTTTCTCCTGGAGCTCCATGGATCATATTGATGATCACATCAAATGTTATTTTCTCACCCTTTTTGGTGAATGAAAAGTCAGCCTTATCCAAGTTGTACTCGTTTTCTGCAGCATCAGAAACGGACCAATCAGCCTTTGTGATTTGAATGTAAAAGACTTCATGCGAACTGTTTTGTAGCGCATTGAAAACGGTGGCACCACTTTTTTTAGAGATATCGTGTTCTGAGGTAAATCCTCCCCAGGCAACTCCAACGACTGTATTCATTTGATTAGGATTATAATAGTTCTAAAATTCTTAGGTAAAGGTAATTGTTTTCCAGCGTTCAAAACAAGCGGGATTTATTATCTTTACCGCAGATAAAAATCAAAATGAATTTTTTGCGTTTCTTTTTCAGTAAACTCTTTGTAAAGCAATTGCTTTGGGCTGGTCTC
>DLQQ01000058.1:0-18465 GCA_002477625.1 Candidatus Arcticimaribacter sp. UBA7428 | reverse complement strand
ATTGAGCAGCTGCCAACTGCTGGTTCAGACGTAAAACAAGGAAGAAAAATTTACCTAACAGTCAATCCCTCTGGCTATAGAAAGCTCAGTGTTCCCAATGTAATACAAATCACCAAGCGTAATGCTGAAACCCGTCTTACCGCTGTAGGATTTGAACTGGGTGAAATTAGTTACCGCAATAGTATAGGAAAGGATATGGTTCTCGAAATCCGTTATCAAGGAAATAAAATCGAGCCCGGAACAGTTCTTTCCAAAACTTCAAAAATAGACTTAGTCTTAGGAAATGGAAAACGATAATTTAGATCCCGAATTTCAGGGAGAACAAGTGCTACACGAGCACTTTTCTTTTACTGCAGATCTGGGACAAGAGCCTCTTCGAGTGGACAAATATTTGATGAATCGAGTAGAGAATGCTACCCGAAATAAAATTCAAAATGCTGCTAAAGAGGGCAGTATTTTTGTTAATGATGTTGTTGTTAAATCGAGCTATAAAGTAAAAGGGGGCGATACCGTTCGCGTACTTTTTGGACATCCTCCCTACGAAAACCTCTTGGTGGGCGAGGACCTTCCCATCGATGTGGTTTATGAAGACGATAGTTTGATTATCGTAAACAAAGCAGCAGGAATGGTCGTTCATCCCGGTCATGGAAACTACTCTGGGACACTCATAAACGGCCTGATGTTTCATTTCGATAACCTACCTCAAAACGACAAACAACGTCCCGGTTTGGTACATCGAATCGATAAAGACACAACGGGTTTGTTGGTGGTTGCTAAAACAGAATCCGCAATGACCCATCTGTCGAAGCAGTTTTTTGATAAAAGTTCTGAACGCAAGTATTTCGCCTTGGTTTGGGGTGATGTGAAAGCGGACAGTGGAACCATAGAAGGTAACATCGGTCGTCATCCGAGAAACCGTTTGCAGATGACCGTCTTCGATGAGGAGGAGGAGATTGGAAAACCCGCAGTTACCCATTACAACGTATTGGAACGCTTTGGCTATGTTACTTTTTTAGAATGTCAATTGGAGACCGGTCGTACACACCAGATTCGTGCTCATATGAAGCATATTGGTCATACCCTCTTTAACGATGAGCGTTACGGCGGAGATGCCATACTAAAGGGAACTAGTTTTACGAAGTACAAACAGTTTGTGGATAATTGTTTTAAACTCCTTCCACGTCAAGCCCTTCATGCAAAAACCCTAGGTTTTGAACATCCGGTGACTGGAAAGTGGATGCAGTTCGATTCTGAAATCCCAAACGACATGCAACTAGCGCTTGAAAAATGGCGCCAATATGCGGTTCATAAAAATTTATAATACGGCTATAAAAAGTTGGAATCCAATTCTCTTGTAGTTTTCAATTGAACCGCTTACTTTTAAGTAAAATTGATGAACTATGAAAATGATCATTTCCCCTGCCAAATCTTTAAATTTTGAAAAGGAACTTCCGACTTCAGAAGCGACACAAGCTGTGTTTTTGTCTGAAGCTGAACGAATCAATAAACTGCTGAAGAAAAAATCGGTCAAGGCCGTTGGGAAACTCATGGGAATTTCTGAAAATTTATCTCAGCTGAATTGGGAACGAAACCAGGCTTTTCAACTGCCTTTTACACCCGAAAATGCCCGCCCAGCAATTTACACCTTCGATGGAGACGTATATACCGGTCTCGATGTATTCAGTCTTCCAACTTCTAAGATAGGAGCCTTACAAAATCAATTACGGATTCTATCGGGTTTATATGGACTTTTGAAGCCCTTGGATTTAATTCAAGCCTACAGATTAGAGATGGGAACTAAATTCCCAGTTGGCGTGAAGAAAAACCTGCCCGACTTTTGGAAAACTAAAGTTACCCAAATCCTGAACGATGAATTAGACGAAAATGAACTTCTCGTAAACTTAGCCAGTAACGAGTATTTTGCAGCAATCGATACCCAAGCGTTGAAAAGCAACATCATCACCCCTCAGTTTAAAGATTTTAAGAACGGCAAACTCAAGATGATTTCGTTTTTTGCAAAAAAAGCCCGTGGGACGATGGTTCGGTATATCCTCGATCATGAGTGTAATACACAAGCCGATCTGTTAGGATTTAATACAGACGGTTATCAGTACAGCGAAGAACATTCCCTAAACGAAATGCAGCCTGTTTTTATCCGCTAGGATTTTGCTCACTTTTTTTTATTTTTTTTCCGGTTTCTTCGAACACCCGGACTGCCTAAAATAATTTTCCCGCGACGGGTTTTTTTATCTCCTTTTCCCATAAGTAGTTGATTTGGTTTCAACTAATATATCTATTTTTAGATTAAATTCCAATTATGTGGTACCATAAACATCCATATCCATCTTTTATTCCAGAAAATACTACCCGATTGATTGTCGGTACTTTACCGCCACCTCGATTTTCAACAGGAGCATTGAACGATCAAGATGTTGATTTCTGCTATGGTAGTAGTAACGGCATGTTGTGGAAAATTTGGGATCGTTTGTATGACCTGAACTTGGTTTATGAAAACACCCACTTTACCATAGAACAACGCAAAGCATTTTTAAAGCGAGAGCGTTTTGGTATTTGCGATATTGTGAGCGCAGCTTACCGCGATAAGATCAATGTCTCCGACCTTGGTATGCAGCAGCCCGAGTTACGCGACCTCTTGGGGATTTTAAAACAACACCCCAAGGTAGATGCACTAATTTTTACAGGAGGAAGCAGTAAAAATGGTCCGGAATATTTTTTACGGAAACTCTTAAAAAAAGCGGCTATTCCATTAGAATGTGTAGACGATCAGGTTCCTCGTAAACATCAATTTGTATGTGCCGGTCGAGTCATCACAACCCACAGCCTTACCGCTCCCTCAGGAACCGCCAATAGAGCTATTGGGAGTATGCCCGCCTATAAAGAAGCCAAAGCCCAGGATCCCTGTTATACCGCCTTTGATTTTCGGGTAGAGCAGTATGGACAGGTTTTTCGGGGGGGAGCGTTGTAACCGTTGATCTATTCATTCGAACATATTAATGCCCCCTTTTTCACTCTTCTTTATCGTTTTTTTTAAATAAACCATAACTAGTCTATATACACACCTTTAGGTATGTTTATTTCCGTTATATTTTTATTTTGCTCAACAATACCTCCCATATAGGGCTGTATTGTAGAATGAATTGTCCCGTAAATTCGATCAAAATAAAATTTCATCTCGGCTGTTTTATATATAAAAACCCATTCCAAAAAAGAAAATACAGAAAGTGGTTTCCACCAAGTGGGAACCGAATAAAAACGAGTTTTTGGGCAAACGTAGATCATGGTGTAAGAATAGATTTGGGTCTATGCTACACTAAAGATATAAAAAAAATAAAAAAAGTTGGATTATGCTCTAATGGAGCGCACAAAGGTTTCGATCTGGTCCACACCCTTTTCTTCTAAAAATTTGATGAAGGCAGATCCAATAATGGCACCACGGGAATGCAAACTAGCCGCTTCATAGGTTTCGGCATTACTGATCCCAAAACCAACCACGGTGGGGGTGTTGAGGTTCATTTGGGCAATGCGCCGGAAATAGTCGGTTTGGGTGTTGCCGAAAGTACTTTGTGCTCCGGTCACCGCTGCACTCGACACCATATAGATAAAGCCGTTCGAAACCTCGTCGATATAGCGAATGCGTTCTTCGGGAGTTTGGGGGGTGATGAGGAACATATTGTATAAACCGTGTTGTTCAAAGAGTGTTTTGTATTGCTCGTGATAAACATCTACGGGGAGATCGGGAATGATGAGTCCATCGATACCCACAGCTGCACAGCGGGCTAGAAATTTTTCAATACCGAATTGCATCATGGGGTTAAAATAGCCCATAAGCACCAAGGGAATGCTGATGTGTTCCCGTATGCCTTCCAATTGTGTAAACAGTTTTTCGGTTGTCATTCCATTTCGGAGGGCTTGGGTAGAACTTTCTTGTATGGTGGGTCCATCGGCCAATGGGTCGGAAAAAGGCAAGCCAATTTCGACCATGTCTACTCCAGCAGCTTCCAGCTTTTTTAGAATAGGCACCGTGTCTTCTAGGTTGGGAAAACCTGCAGAAAAGTAAATGGACAATAGTTTTTTGTCTTCGTTGAATTTTTGATCGATTCTATTCATTACAATTTAAAATAATCAATATAGGTATCCAGGTCTTTGTCGCCACGCCCGGAACAGTTAAACACAATAATTTCTTCTGGTCCAAATTTACGCACATCGAGTGCTGCAAAGGCATGAGCCGTTTCTATGGCAGGAATAATCCCTTCCATTTGGGAGAGGGTAAGTCCCCAGTCCATCGCCTCTTGATCCGGGATGGAAATGAATTCTGCCCGCTTGCTTCTAAACAAATGTGCATGCATGGGGCCTACGCCTGGATAGTCCAACCCAGCAGAGATGGAATAGGGTTCGGTGATTTGTCCGTCGGGAGTTTGCATCAAGAGGGTTTTACTCCCGTGGATGATGCCTTCTTTCCCAAGGGCAGAAGTAGCTGCACTCTCGCCAGAATCGATGCCCTTTCCGGCAGCTTCTACGGCGATAATATTGACACGATCATCGTTGAGGTAGTGGTAGTATAGTCCAGCGGCATTACTTCCTCCCCCCACACAGGCAATCACATGGTCGGGATAGTCGCGACCTTCTTGTTCTTGGAGTTGCCATTTGGTTTCCTCACTAATAACCGATTGAAAACGAGCAACCATATCGGGATAGGGATGTGGTCCAACCACCGAACCAATGATGTAGTGGGTGTCCACCGGATTGTTGATCCAATCGCGGATGGCTTCGTTGGTAGCGTCTTTAAGGGTTTTACTCCCCGACTGTGCCGGACGTACCGTTGCGCCTAACATTTTCATTCGCGCTACATTGGGTGCCTGACGTTTGATGTCCAATGCCCCCATATACACAATACATTCAATACCCATCAAGGCACAAACCGTGGCCGTGGCTACACCGTGTTGCCCTGCACCTGTTTCGGCAATGATGCGATTTTTCCCTAGGCGCTTGGCCAAAAGAATCTGCCCAATGGTATTGTTGACCTTATGCGCTCCGGTATGACATAAATCTTCCCGTTTGAGGTAAATCTTGGTGTTGTATTTTTCAGACAGTCGCTTGGCGAAATAAAGTGGTGTTGGGCGACCGACATAGTCTTTCAGCAAGGCATCAAATTCTTTTTTAAAATCTGGATCGGCTGAAATTTTTAAATAACTTTCGCGAAGTTCGGCTACATTTGGATAGAGCATTTCAGGGATAAAGGCACCGCCAAAGTCTCCGTAATATCCTTTTTCATCTACATTATAGTTCATACAATTCGTTTTTAAATTGTGTTAGTGCATCCATATTTTTTCGTGCGGGAGCGAGTTCAAATTTACTATTTACATCAATAGCATACAGCGGCAAATCGGTATTTAATAAAGCCTTTATTTGGATCGTATGTTCGAGACCAATTCCTCCGCTAAGGAAAAAAGGTTTTGGGGACGGATAGCTCGCAAGAATACTCCAGTCAAAACCATAGCCGTTGCCACCGGGAAGTTCTCCTTTGGTGTCGAATAAGTAAAAGTCACAACAGTTTTCATAAAGATCTAAACTTGTGAAATCAAAATGATCTTTGATACTGAAAGCTTTGATTACTTCTACATCCAAAGACTGTACGTAGGAGCAATATTCCGGAGTTTCTTTTCCGTGTAATTGCACAGCCTGTAATTGGTGCTCTTTGATGATGGTTTCTATATAATCGATGGTAGCATCTACAAAAACACCAGTTTTTTTAATATGCTGGGGGAGGGTTGGGGTTGTTCCCTCTACAAAACGAGAGGAGGGTGCCCAAAAAATAAAACCCATATAGTCGGGAGTTAAAACCGCAAGTGCTTCAATGTTTTCAGTTTCCCGCATGCCACACACTTTAAGCTTCATCTTCAATGGCTTTGATGAATGCAGCAGCCCTTGCACCCGGATTTTTTGTTTTCATAAAATTTTCGCCAACCAAAAACCCTTGGTACCCATAGGTTTTTAAATCAACGATAGCAGCAGCAGAACTGATCCCACTTTCCGAAACCTTCACAAAGTCTGAAGGGATTTGATCAACGAGTGTTCGGCTGGTGTCGAGGTCAACTTCAAAGGTTTTGAGGTTGCGGTTGTTTACACCAAAAAGATCTAGAGAAGGCATAACCGACTTTTCCAGTTCTTCTAAATTATGTACTTCTAATAACACTTCTAAACCCAAACTTTGTGCGGCTGTGGAAAGCTGTTGAATTTCGTTTCGAGTCAATACGGAGGCGATTAATAAAATCACATCCGCCCCATGTGCTTTTGCTTCGATGAGTTGGTATTCATCGACAATGAATTCTTTGCGTAATAAAGGGAAATCGGTTACTGCCCGGGCAAGGGTTAAATCTTCGAGGGAGCCACCAAAATATTTTCCATCGGTCAAAACCGACATCCCACAAACACCAGCAGTTTCATAACCCTGAGCAACATCGGTTACCGAAAGGGAGCTGTTGATGTTTTGCTTGGAGGGTGATCTCCGTTTATGTTCTGCAATAATCCCCGATTGACTTGCTTGCAAGGCCGCCGCAAGGGAAGAAGTTGTTCGTCCAAAAAGAGGAGATGCTTCCCAGTAGGCGATTGGGAAAAGTTGTTTGCGTAAGGCAACTTCAACTTTTTTATCTGCAATTATTTTATCTAAAATAGTCATTAGAGGCTAAGTTTTTGGAGGGTTGTTAAGGCGTGTAAGGCTTTGCCGCTCTGTAAGGATTCTTTTGCTTTTTCAAAACCTTCGATCGGGCTGAGATTCAAAGCCGTTGCAATGGCCATTCCAGCGTTGGCACAGATAACGTTTTGTTGTGCTTGTGTTCCCTTGTTTTGGATGACAGTCATAAAAATTTCAGCTGAGGAGGCTACATTCGATCCTCCAGAAATATCCGAAGCCAGAAGCGACTCTACGCCAAAATCTGCCGGAGTCAATACGCGCTCACTGTTTTTGCTTAATGCTTTTGTAGGACCTGTTAACGAGATTTCGTCATACCCTTTGAGGTCATACAGAATGGTAACCTGCTGTTCTGTTTTTTGAAACAAATAGTGGTAGAGGCGGGCCAGTTCTAAATTGAAAACCCCAGTCAATTGGTATTTCGGAAAAGATGGATTGACCAAAGGGCCTAGCATATTGAAAAATGTTTTAACTCCTAAATCCTTGCGAACGGGAGCTACATTTTTCATTGCTGGATGAAAAAGGGGAGCGTGTAAAATACAAATTCCTGCTTGCTCCATACAGCCTTTTAAAAAGACCTCGTCGTTTGAAAACCGAATACCCAGATGTTCCAAAACATTACTCGACCCACAGCCCGACGAAACACCGTAATTTCCATGCTTAGCCACATGGATTCCTGCACCAGCAGTTACAAATGAGGAGAGGGTTGAAATATTAAAAGTGTCTTTTTCATCGCCTCCAGTTCCGCATAAATCTATGGTTTCGAATTCACTCAGGTCAACAGCAATACATAGCTCTAGAAGTGCTTCGCGAAAACCTTCGAGTTCACTCAGACTTATACTTCGCATCATATAAACGGTCAAAAAGGAAGCGATCTGACTGCTGTTGTATTTCCCCTCTGCAATGTTGATGATCATCTGTCGGGCTTCTTCTTTGGAAAGTTGCTCGTGTCGAATCAAACGGTTGAGTTTGCTTTTCATAGCTTATGCATTAATCCAGTTTTCTATTATTTTTTTTCCATTGGGTGTGAGTACAGATTCTGGGTGATACTGAACCGCACAAACCTTATATGTTTTGTGTCGTAAGGACATTAACTGACCTTCGTCGTCAAAAGAAGTAGCAATCAACTCATCGGGAAGTGGTGTTTGTACTACCCAAGAATGGTACCGACCAACTTCAAAGGTTTTGGGAAGATCGGTGAAAAGAACATCATCTTTAACAATATTAATCGGGGTGGCAACCCCATGGTACACCTTATCTAAGTTGATGAGTTTAGCTCCAAACACTTCGGCAATTGCTTGTTGACCCAAACAAACACCCAAAATATTCTTGGTAGGGGCATAGCGTTCGATAGCTGCTTTTAGTAAGCCAGATTCTTCCGGGATTCCCGGCCCGGGCGAAAGTACGATGTGGTCAAATGCTTCAAGTTCATCCAAGTCAAATTGGTCGTTCCGTTTTACGGTAACATCACAATGCAACTCTTCTAGGTAGTGCACCAAATTATAGGTGAACGAATCATAATTGTCAATGAGGAAAACTCTTTTCATATTAAACGTCTTCGGCTAAGTTTAAGGCTTTGTCTAAAGCCCCTAATTTATTATATACTTCTTGTAGTTCGTTTTCGGGAACAGAATCGGCTACTATTCCAGCACCGGCTTGATAGTGTAGTTCTTGATTTTTGGATAAAAAAGAACGGATGATGATGGCGTGATTGAAATTGCCTTTAAAGTCCATATATCCAATGGCACCTCCATAGAAATTCCGTTTTGTTTTTTCGTAGCGGTCGATGAGTTTTAGTGCATTGTGCTTAGGCGCTCCACTAAGGGTTCCTGCAGGGAATGTATCGGCAACAACCTGAAAGGTTTTAGCAGCCTTCTTCATGGTGCAGGTTACTTTAGAAACCAAGTGAATCACATGAGAGAAAAATTGAACCTCCCTGTTTTTTTCTACAACCACCTCAGAACCATTTCTACTCAAATCGTTCCGAGCTAAATCGACCAGCATCACATGCTCACTATTTTCCTTTGGATCTTTGGCGAGTTCCAATGCAGCTTGCTTGTCTTGCTCATCATTTCCTGTTCGTTTGAACGTTCCTGCAATGGGGTGTATCTCTGCTTTCCCTTCTTCTACAATGATTTGAGCCTCAGGTGAACTTCCAAAAATCTTGAAATCTCCGTAGTCAAAAAAGAAGAGATAGGGGGAAGGGTTGATGGAACGCAGGGTACGATATACATTGAATTCATCTCCTTTAAATTTCTGAGAAAAACGACGGGAAAGAACCAATTGAAAGACATCGCCACGGAAACAGTGTTGTTTACCTTGGTCCACAAATCCGAGGTATTCTTCATCTGTTAGATTTGAAGTTTTGGCACCTACTTTCTCAAAAGAAAATCGGGTGCTGTTTTTGGCTTCAAGCAATTGTTCTATGGTCTCAATATTATGTTGTTCTTTGTATACATGGGAGAACAAATGGGCTTCGTGATTGAAAAGACTAATCGCAATGATGTTTTGATATACAGCATAGTATATTTCCGGAATATCGAGCCCTTCTTTTTCTTGGTTCAATTCTAGATTTTCGAAATGTGCTACCGCATCGTGGGCGATATAACCAAAAATACCGTTACTAATGAATTTAAATGGGTAGTCTTCACTCTCAAATTGTTGTGAAAATTGATAAATGCGTTCTGGGATATTGGTGTCTGCCTTTAGGGTTTCACTTGTGCACTCGCCGTTTGGGTACTGAATGCTAAGCTGTTTGTTTTTCAATTCTATGGAAGCAATAGGATTACAACAGATGTACGAAAAGTTTTTGTTGTTCGCATGGTAGTCGCTACTCTCTAGAAGCAAACTGTGCGGAAAAACATCTCGAATCTTTAAATACGCACTTACCGGTGTCAGCGTATCTGCCAGTATTTTTTTATGTTGCGATTGTAATGTAAAGGTCTTCATAGGTCTAAAATTAAAAAAGGCTTGTCGTGATGACAAGCCTTTGATATATTGAAATAGCGTTGATCACGAATAAATTAATTTATTCGTTCCACCATGCTGTAAAATTTGTATTTCGTTTCATTGGTTCAAATATAGTTCAAAATATTTTTAATCCAATAGAATCACAAATTATTTATTAAGGTGTGATCCGTCGCAATATCCTTCTGGATTTTGTGTGTTTCCACAGCCGCATTTTGGTCGTTCTACTCGCATGATGTTTATAGTTTTAAGGTTACGTCTAATTCGAAGTCGTTGTAAATTACTTTATCTCCTAGGTTGTCAAAGAAAGAAGTAGATCTATAACGGATGTCGTAAAGCGATCGGTCGATGATTACTTTTGCCGTTGCTTCTCCAACACTTATTTGAAGATCAAAAGTTGCAGGGTTTGTTTTTCCTTTGATGGTGAAATCGCCCGTTACCGTGTATAAACCAGTCCCTTTCGCTTCAACTGATGTGAATGTTAACGTTGCCTCAGGGTGTGTAGCTACCCCAAAAAAGGCATCTGATTTTAAATGTCCTTTAAGTTTCTCAGCATATTCTCCTTCAATATCAGTAACGGTCATTGAGTTCATGTCAACGGTAAAAGATCCACCCGTTAGCACTTCGCCTTCCATTTCTAATTTCCCAGATACTAGGCTGATGTTTCCTTCGTGTTGTCCAGTAACTTTTTTACCCATCCAGTGAATAGAGCTTTCTGCCGCATTGATTGTAGTTTCTTGTGCACTTAGGTTTTGGATGCTAAAAAAAGCAGCTGTTGTTAATAGAAGGGTTGCAATTGTTTTTTTCATTTTCGTTTTTTTTAAATTATAATTTATTTTCTGATATAGTGCTGGTTTGTATTTTTGAAAGAAGTCGCATCAATTCTTCTTTCTCCTTATTATCTAAGTTGTTCATAAGAAACTGTTCTTTAGTTTCTAGTTTGTCGTCTAGTGAGTTCAATAATTCAAGTCCTTTTTTGGTTATAAAAATCTCAATCATACGCCGATTTTTTTCACACACAAAGCGATTTACATAACCGCCTTCGATAAGTTTGTCGATCAGACGTGTTGTGTTGCTCATTTTATGAATCATCTGTTCCTGTATGGTCGACAGATTAGCTGCTTCTCCTTTTCGTCCCCTCAGTATACGCAATACATTGAATTGAGGTAAAGAGATCCCATGGGTTTTAAATAGAGCAGAAAGTTCATCGTTGACTTTATATCCACTCCTCAAAAGGCTTATCACCGTTTCTTTTGTTAATTGCTTACTCATATATTGTACTTACAACATTTGTATGTACAAATATATAAAAAGAATTTAAAAAACAAAAGATAGCATTGAAAATAATGTTTTGAAGATCCATCAAATCCAATTACATTTGATTAAAATTAATTAAGATGAATAATCTAGATCAAAAAGAATGGGTAGCCTTAATGGAAGAAACGCCGGATGCAATCCTCTTGGATGTGAGAACAGAAGAGGAGTATGAGTCGGGTTACATCAAAGGTGCACAGCTGATCGATATAAGGCAACCACAAGAGTTTATGGATGCAATTCAGGCATTGGACAAAGACAAATCTTATTTTGTTTACTGTCGTTCTGGTGCTCGAAGCGGACAAGCTTGTCAACTATTAGGACAATTAGGAATTGCTTCGGCCTATAATTTGGACGGAGGAATAATGGCATGGACGGGAGCTGTTGAAGTATAGTTTAGGTTAAAGTCTTTTCATTGCCCCAAGCCTATGAAAGAAGATTTTTCACAATTTTGTGGAAGCATCAAAAATTTCCTCACGACAATCTTGTTACCACCCAAGGTTCATCTTTGCAGGTCGTGAAACAAGGGGTTTATAATACTCAAGCCGGACCAGATTTTTCTAATGCTCAATTAAAGATCGATCAATTGGACTGGGTTGGTCATGTTGAAGTTCATTTAAAATCATCCGATTGGTTTGCGCATCAACACCATCAAGATTCTAATTATGATGCAGTAATCCTGCATGTGGTTTGGGAGGATGATGTTCCGGTGGTTACGCAATCGGGTATGCCGCTCTCTACCTTGGAGTTGTCTAAGATCGTTTCCCCAATTTTAATAAAACAATACAAGAAGCAATTTTTGCAACGACCCCAATGGATTCCTTGTGAAGAACAGATCCATACGATCGACAGCATGGTTTGGACGCATTGGAAAGAGCGTCTCCTTATAGAACTTATCGAACGCAAGTCTAAGCTGATCGAGGAATTGTTGAAAGAATTCAAAAATGATTGGGAGGCAGTCTGTTTTATGCTACTCGCCAAAAACTTTGGCTTGAATGTAAATGGGGCCTCTTTTCTTGAAGTAGCCAAGGCCATACCCTTCCATGTGATTCGAAAAAACTGGGATTAGGTAGGAAAGCTCGAAGCCTTGTTTATGGGTATGTTGGGCATGTTGAATCCACCCTACAATGATTTCTATCAAGAAACCTTAGGATCAACCTATTCCTATCTAAAACGTAAACATCAATTCCAAATAATAGAAGGGCTAAGCATGCAATACAGTCGGTTGCGGCCTATGAATTTCCCAACCATTCGCTGGGCACAATTAGCTCAATTATATAGTTCAACCCAAGGGCTCTTCTCTCGGTTTATCCAAAAAGAAGATCAGTTCAATACCGCTTGGCTTGCAGCGGTTCGAGTTTCCGACTATTGGAAAACCCATTATGTCTTTGGCAAAAGTTCTACGGCAAGAAATAAAGGTCTTTCTAAAGCCTTCCAAGAGCTGTTGTTGATCAACACCATAATTCCATTGAAGTTTGCCTACGAGAACCACAGGGGTAATGACCCTTCGGAACTCGTTTTTGATTGGGCGCAGTAAATAAAACCAGAGAAGAACAGTATTGTTTCTGGATTTGAGAAATTAAAAGTGAGCGCAACTTCCGCTTTGGATTCACAAAGCTTAATTCAGTTAAAAACGACCTATTGTGATATGAAAAAATGCTTAAATTGCACCGTCGGATATACCTTATTAAGTAAAGCCTCTAAACATGAATAAAATAAGACATTGGTTGGAAAAGCATGGCTTTGAAGTGAGTAGTCGCTTTGCAGATACTTTGGGCATGAAAGTTAAGAATGTCCGTCTGTTTTTTATTTATGCATCTTTCGCAACTTTTGGAGGTTTTTTTGGCCTCTACCTGACCCTTGCCTTCTGGATGAAATTAAAGGACATGATCTACACAAAACGCACCTCTGTTTTTGATTTGTAATAAATGACTTTGGATTAAAGTTTGTTTTCTAACCTAATTTTTCGATCTTGGTCATCAACTAATTTAGAAGATTACAAACTATGAAGTATCTCACAAACAAATCGAAATACCTATTCCTACTTTTATCGGCTCTTTCGATCCCCTCAATTTTTGCTCAAGAAAAGGGGTTAGATCAACAAATAGATGAGGCCTTTAAGCCTTTTTCAGATACCATTTCAAACATCATATTTTTCGAAATTTTAGGCACTCCCTTTGTTTTAATTCTCTTGGTTGGTAGTGCATTGTTTTTTACAATTTATTTTGGTTTTGTAAACATCCGTAGGTTTCCAACAGCAATTAATGTTGTTCGTGGAAAATACGACGAATTGGATGAGGGTCATGGTGGAAAAAAATCCGGTGGCGATGGTGATGAAGGCGAGGTAACCCATTTTCAGGCGCTAGCAACTGCTGTTTCTGGAACCGTTGGGAATGGTAATATTGCCGGTGTTGCATTGGCTATTGCTTTGGGTGGTCCTGGGGCAACTTTTTGGATGGTTATTTGTGGCTTATTGGGAATGTCGTCTAAATTTGTAGAATGTACCCTAGGAGTTCAGTATCGAGATGTTGGTGAAGATGGAACCATTTATGGGGGGCCAATGTATTATATAAGTAAAGGTTTAAAAGAAAGAGGCTTTACAACCTTAGGGAAAGTTGCCGCTATATTTTTTGCGATTTTCTGTATTGGAGGTTCGTTTGGTGGCGGAAACGCTGCACAATCCAACCAAGCCACCATTGTATTAAAAGATTTAATGAATTTGCAAAGCACTGCAGCTGGCTTTTGGATCGGTATTGTCCTTGCTATTTTAGTCGGTATCATCATCATTGGAGGAATCAAAAGAATTGCTCAGGTTACAGAAAAAGTAGTTCCTTTTATGGCTGTAATGTACGTTGTTGCATGTCTCTATATTATATTCAGTAATTACACCCTTATCGACGATGCGTTTTCGATGATTTTTAGAGAAGCTTTTAATCCAACGGCAATTGGTGTTGGAAGTTTTATTGGGGTTTTATTAGTTGGTTTTAAACGAGCAGCCTTCTCTAATGAAGCGGGTGCTGGTTCTGCTTCAATTGCACATTCAGCCGTTAAAACAAAATATTCGGCTTCAGAAGGATTGGTGGCTTTATTAGAACCCTTTATTGATACGGTAGTGATCTGTACCATGACCGCCTTGGTGATTATTATATTCAACTTCGGTGGTGCTTTTCAGTACGGAGGAGAAGGGGCTGTAATGATCGACGGTATTTCGTACGAGGGTGCTGGAATTACCTCCATGGCTTTTGCGCAATACATTCCGTATTCTAATATATTCTTAACAATAGCAGTTGTTTTATTCGCGGTTTCAACAATGATTTCTTGGTCCTATTACGGCTTACAATCTTGGAAATATTTATTCGGTAGAGGCCAAGCAGCAGATTTAGCTTATAAATTATTATTCTTAACTTTTGTAATCATCGGAGCTTCTGCTAGTATGAATTCAATTTGGGCTTTCTCGGATGCAATGATCTTTGCGATGGTATTCCCAAATATGGTCGGTCTCTTTTTCTTGTTCCCAGTAGTTAAAAAAGAATTGAACAGATACTTAAAAGCGATTCGTACAATAGAGGACTAAAAAATAGAACAGATGCCAAAAAAAAGGTCATTCGCTTTTCGTTCGTTTCGAACACAGCGTGTGGCCTTTTTTTTATTTCTCGTATTGATCGGTTTTCAGATCTATCTGGAAAACACCGTACCAGAAGAGGCGATCGATATTCTTGTTTTTGACGCTGCCCTACAAGAGCAGATAGATTCGGCAAAACTGCAAAAGCAACAGCCTCGCATTTTTCCCTTCAACCCCAATTACATTTCCCTTTCAAAAGGATATCAGCTGGGACTTTCTCTAGAAGAAATAGAGCGCCTGCATCGGTATCGAGACACAGGAAAATTCATCAACTCAGTCACAGCATTTGAGCAAATAACCCAAGTAACTCCCAGTTGGCTAAAACAGTACAGCCCTTATTTTAAATTCCCCGATTGGGTGACTGCTGAGGTTGAGAAGAGAAAGAAACCCAAAAACCGTTGAGGTAAAGGATTTGAATACTTCCACAGCAGCAGATTTGACTCAAGTTCGCGGAATTGGAGCAGTCCTCTCTGAGCGCATTATTAAATACCGAACGCGCTTACAGGGTTTTGATGAGCTCAATCAGCTCTACGAGGTATACGGTCTGGATTCTTTGGTCGTTGAGAATGTCAAGCGTCAATTTAAAATAAAAACAAAACCAAAGCGTACCAAAATATCCGACGCTCTGGCAACCTTAGAAGCACTTTTAAAGATTCCGTATTTGAGTAAATCAGAGGCAAAGAAGATCATTGGATTACGTACACGAAACCAAAATTTAACCTTAAAAAATCTTCGCTCTGAACCCGGTTTCGATTCCTTGAAAATAGAAAGATTAGCACTATATTTGCATTAAATATTATATTTATGAACCCAACTGCTTTCTCTTATGAGACGTCAGAATCGTTAGATTTAATAGCTGACTCAGCTCGAGATTTCGCCTTACAGTACATACAGCCTTACGTTCGAGAATGGGATGAATCTCAACATTTCCCTTTGGATGTTATGCGTAAAGCAGGCGCTCTAGGTTTTTTAGGTATATTAATTCCAGAAGAATACGGAGGTTCAGGTTTGGGTTATCACGAGTATATAGCCGTAATTGAACAAATCTCTATTGTAGATCCGTCTATCGGACTATCGGTAGCGGCACACAATTCACTTTGTGCAAATCACATTTACCTTTTCGGAAACGAATCACAACGTTCCAAGTGGCTTCCCAAACTTACTTCTGGCGAGCATATAGGGGCTTGGGGGTTGACAGAACACAACACCGGTTCTGATGCAAAAGGAATGAATACTACTGCAAAAAAACAAGGTGATTCTTGGGTATTGAACGGAACTAAGAATTTTATTACGCACGGAAAAAGTGGGCATATTGCTGTGGTTGTCGCCCGTAATGGCGAAAAAGGAGACAGTAGAGGAATGACTGCTTTTGTAATAGAGCGAGGAACTCCAGGCTTTGGATACGGTAAAAAAGAAGATAAATTGGGAATGCGGGCTTCAGAAACTGCTGAAATGGTTTTTGATAACTGTATTATCCCAGACGAAAATAGATTGGGTGAAATAGGCGAAGGGTTTATTCAATCCATGAAGATATTAGACGGAGGTCGTATTTCAATTGGTGCCCTTTCTTTAGGAGTTGCCAAAGGGGCTTATCAAGCAGCATTGCAATATTCAAAAGAGCGGAAGCAGTTTGGACAACCGATCAGTTCCTTTCAAGGAATTTCATTCAAGCTTGCAGAAATGGCTACCGAAATAGAAGCATCGGAATTGCTGTTGCACAAGGCTGCATTCGATAAGATCCAGGGTAAGAACATTACCAAGATTGGAGCAATGGCCAAGATGTATGCTTCAGAAGTATGTGTAAAAGTTGCAAACGAAGCGTTACAGATTCATGGCGGTTATGGATTCACTAAAGACTATCCCGTAGAGAAGTTTTATCGAGACGCAAAGCTCTGTACCATTGGGGAAGGAACTACAGAAATACAGAAATTAGTGATCTCAAGAGAACTCTTAAGAGATTAAATAAATAAAAATTAGATTTATCTCAAAGGTTGTTTATCTTTGCGATCTATTTTAACGAAAGGAGGTGCATTATTATGTTAATTATACCAATTAAAGAAGGTGAGAATATCGATAGAGCTTTAAAGCGCTTCAAACGAAAATTTGACAAAACTGGAGGCATGCGTCAATTGCGCGCACGAAAGCAGTTTGCTAAACCTTCTGTCAAGAACAGAGTAAAAATTCAAAAAGCACAGTACATTCAAAAATTAAGAGACTCAGAAAGCCTATAATTTTAATTGCTGCAAAAAAAACAAACGTTGTTGTTCAAAGTTTTATAACTTTGAGTAAGAACGTTTTTTTATGTCCATATCCCGCTATATCGAGTATATAACTTTTGAACGTAAATATTCGAAGCATACCCAACTTGCTTATTCAAAAGACTTAGAGCGTTTTCAACAATTTTGTCAAGAAGCTTTCGAGGAACAAGACATTGATCAACTGCCTTATTCCATTATTCGTTCTTGGATAGTAGCACTTGTTGAACAAGGGAAAAGCAACCGTACGGTAAACCGTAAAATTTCTGTACTTCGTTCGTATTACAATTTTTTACTTCGAACGGAGGTCATTACGGTTTCTCCCCTCCGAAAACACATACCATTAAAAGAAACAAAGAAGGCGCATATCCCTTTTTCAGAAAAAGAAATGACCAGCCTTTTTGAAGGCAATCATTTCGAGGATAGTTACAAAGGAGTACTTCAAAAAACTATCATCGAACTTTTATATGCTACGGGGATGAGACGAGCGGAGCTTATTGCACTCAAGAGTAGTGATGTTTCTTTTGAGACTGCTACGGTGCGGGTACTAGGAAAACGCAATAAAGAGCGCCTGATACCGATTATAAATACCCTATCGACAACACTTAAAACCTATCAAAAACTCGCTGAGAAGCACCCTAGTTTTGAATACAATAGTTTTTTCATTCAATCAGAAAAAGGAGGAAAAGTGTCTGAGAATTTTGTTTACAAAACCGTAAATGATTATATTAGTTTGGTATCCACAAAGGTTAAAAGAAGTCCGCATATGTTACGGCATAGTTTTGCTACCCACCTGCTCAATAAAGGAGCAGACTTGAATGCTGTAAAAGAACTTTTAGGACATGCTTCTTTGGCGGCTACACAAGTTTATACGCATACCAGTATCGATAAAATGAAAAAAGTGTACGCCCAAGCCCACCCCCGTGGTACCGAAAAATAGTTTTAATTTAAATCCCTCAATTATGACAATTAACATTCAATCCATCAATTTTACAGCCGACGGTAAACTCATTGACTTCGCCAAGAAGAAAATCGAAAAACTCGAACAATTTTATGATAAGATTTTAAGTGCAGAAGTTGTCTTTAAGGTAGAGAATGCATCGGATCGAATTAATAAGTTTGCTGAGATTAAACTAAGAATTGTTGGAGATGATGTAATTGTTAAGAAAACTTGCAAAACCTTCGAAGAAGCTATTGATTTGAATGTCAGGGCAGCAGAGCGTATTTTGAAAAAACATAAAGAAACTTCAGTTAATACGTGATTTTTTTGTGCAAATCATTTGAATCAAAAAAAATAAATATCTACATTTGCACACCGTTCGAAAGAACGGGGTTTTATACCAATAAAAGCCGATGTAGCTCAGCTGGCTAGAGCAGCTGATTTGTAATCAGCAGGTCGTGGGTTCGAGTCCCTCCATCGGCTCAAAAAAAAGGATCGAATACGGATCGATTCACTCAAGAATTTAGTTCTTGTTTATTGAAATATTACCGGGGAGATACTCAAGCGGCCAACGAGGGCAGACTGTAAATCTGCTGACTACGTCTTCGCAGGTTCGAATCCTGCTCTCCCCACACCTAAAAACCTTCTTCGAAGGTTT
>DLQQ01000046.1 GCA_002477625.1 Candidatus Arcticimaribacter sp. UBA7428 | reverse complement strand
TTCCTTTTGAAAAAGTTGACGGTAAGAACGCTCAACACGAGCTTGGTGGTACTGAAGCAGGTGAACCTGTCCACTTTCCACACGAATGGATTCAAAGAGTGGGTACATATATCTTATCTAAAAGTTCTTGGTATTCGTTTTTACAATTACTCTGGGAGGTAACCCCTCCTCCACTTCGATAGAAAAAATTCTGCCCTTTTCTTTCTAAAAAGCGAATGGCCACTGCGCTATCCAAGTTTTGACCGTCAAAATAGCCATAAACTCCGGTATAATATCCACGAGGATCCGCTTCAACGGATCGAATTATTGCTAACGTCTTGGTTTTGGGCGCACCTGAAATGGATCCAGCTGGAAGCATATCCCAGAGAAGCTGCCCGAGCTTTTTCTTCCAACCACTCTTTAAAGTGCCTTCAATTTCAGAGCTTACTTGAAGTAAACTATCGTCTTGCACTTTAATTTGCTCTACATAACGATAACGGTTAACTCGTACCTCTTGGGCATAGACCGATAAGTCATTGCGAATAAGGTCAACAATAGTGGCATGCTCAGCAATTTCTTTGGGATTACCCATGAGCCGTTGTTTCGCATTTGGTATCGCCGTTGAGATTGTGCCTTTCATGGGGTATGAATAAATGCTATTCCCATTAATTTTCACAAAACATTCGGGGGAGTAACTCACAAACTGATTCTTGAAGTACAGCTTATATGGGCTTTGAGCATTGTAGAAGAGGTTCTTCAGGTTACCATCGTAGGAAACTGGTGTTGGAAAAGTGAGATTCACCAAATAGCTATCACCTCGATTGAGGTGTTCCTTGACCTGATCAAAAGCAGCTGCGTAGCTGTCTACTGAACGCTGCTTGGGTACTATTGGGTGTGCAATCGATTTTTGTTTTGGCAAACTATAATTGCGAAACCCACGAACATCAAACAGAATGTTTTCATCTGCAGCTTCATCGAGAGCATATACAAGGGGCTTCTTTTTTTCAAAATCGATCATAAAAAAGAAAGGGGTTCCCGCTACAGCAAGTTGGTTTACTTTTTCAATAAAGGGTGTTGATGACATAATCGGTTTCCTAATAATTCATCAAAGATAAAGGAAGAATGATTCCCGTAATTTTTTGTGCCTAAAAAATACAACTTAGTTGATTATTATTTTTACCTACATTTGTGCATGAATTATTTAAAAACAACCTTATTATTTTTTCTTTTTAGTTTTACCGTTTTCAGTCAAGAAAATTTCAATTTGAACAATGGCGATAATTTTGAAGTAGTTAAAATTATTGCTCAAAAGAACAACCAGAGATCAATGGATTTATCCAAAATGTCGGGAAGTCCGTATTCAATGAAAACCTTTGTTCTTGCGAAAGTTGAGCGAGGAAACGAAAAAGCAAAAGCAAGCTTGTTGCTGCGTTATAATGGTTATAATGATGAAATTGAGATCGGAAAAAGCACAACACAAGAAACTTCAGAGGAAGCACTTTTAAAAGACAAAAACCTACGTGCTACTTTCAATAATAAAACCTACCAATACAAAAAATTCGAAAGCAAAAAAGGTGAAACAACAGATGGCTATTTAATTCTTTTGTTTAAAGGAGAAAACTATCAATTATATCGACAAGACAAAAAGAAGCTCTCGGAAGGGAGGTTAGCAAAAACTTCATTAGATAAAGACATTGCTCCACGTTTCAGAGATGTTCCGTCTTTTTATTTGGCAGAAGGGAATAGTTTACCCAACGAAATTGATTTGAAAATGAAAAGTATTCGTAAACAACTTCGTTCAGAAGATGTTTTAAAGTCCAAAGGAATCAAAAAAATTAAATCGGAGGAGAAATTAATCGCGTTTCTTAAAAGCTTAGAACAGTAAACTTTTACTCTTCCAAAATTTGCATCATTGCCTTTGCAGATTCCATCCCGATCAATTGAATGCGATCTCGGGGTGTATCATCTCCAATTTCGTAGGTAACTCCAACGGCCTTGTGCCCATATAAAAACCAACCTTTTGAAACGGGCTTGGTGCTGTTACTCGACTTTTCGTTGACCTTATAATCGGGGATGTATTGCTCTAATGCTAAAAACCACTTGGGTAAAAAATCTGGAATCGCTGTTGACTTGCGTTCTTTATTGGTATAAAAAACATCATACCAAGTAGAATGAAAGTCAAGCGCTAAAACAAGTTTTGAATTATTTTTTTTGAGTACCTGAGTGATATAATCAACTGTTGTCTTTATTTCTGGTTGATGATAAAAAGACCAATCCCGGTTGATGTCTACACCTCCAGCATTGTGTCTCCAATGTCCTAGATCAACTCCATCAGGATTCATCAGTGGAAAAGCCAAGATTCTATAATGATCCAAAAAACGTGATGTCAATGGATTGTCTTCGAGTATTGTGGATAAAAATGCTTGAAAAGCAAAGTAGCCCGTAACTTCTGGTGGATGCTGTCGTGTCAACAAAACAAGTACGGGTTTATTATCAGGTGTACCTTTATATACATCCAGAACCTTGAAAGGCCGTTTTAACCTCGTCTTACCAATTTTTTTCGATCGTACATAATTTTCTTTCCCTTTGATCAGTTGATCTACCCATGAATAAACATCGCTACTTGTATGTAATTCTTGTCCCGAAACGGTTTTGGTGTTGGGATTCGTTTGAAGTTTTAAAGAACTATATTGTCCCTCAAATTGAAAATTAAGAGAATCAGCAATCGACCAAACTTCATTGGATTTGATTTTCGGGACATACCGATGTTTGTATTGACCTGGATATTTAAATTTAAGGGTTATTTCTTTTGGCGAAGAACTCCAAACATTGAAGGCGTAAAAAGGGCTGTGGTTGATGGGTTCGTTTTCTGGTTGAATCGTTACAATAAAAACACTGTCGTTTAGCTGTTCAACCGCATTCAATCGGGCGCCATCAAACTCATTGGAAAAAGACACGCCCGAATCGGTAAATGTGAACGTTCGTTTATCCTGGTAACGTATTGATTTCGTTTCAGTATCGACGGCGTCTTTAAAGAGAACTTTGGGTGCAGAAGAACATCCTACAAAAAGTCCTAGAAATAAAATTGTTTTATAAGCACGGGCTAGCGATAATTTCATGAATTAATTTTTACTAAAAATAGATTAAATATTTTAATCTGTGGAAATACGGGATTTCTTTTGATTACAGGGAACAATCAATACGTGATCGCATTTAAGTACATTATCAAGTAACACCTCACAAACAAAAAACAAAACAACTATTAATAAAAAAACAGTACTATTTTTATGGTTGTGAAATAAAAGTTTTTTGGTTAAAAAAAATAGGATATCATCAATAGTCAGGTCAATTTCAGTACATAAAACTAATTTTTGATAAATAAACACTTAAAATTATGTTAATATTACATAAAAGTTATATTTTCGTAAGATAATTATTATTAACTATATTTATAAATATGAAAAAACTATTACTAATGTCGTCGGCGATGATGCTTCTTGCATTCACAGCCATGGCACAAAAGACAGTAACAGGAGTAGTCTCCGACGATAGTGGAATTCCACTACCAGGAGCATCTGTTGTAGAACAAGGCACTAGTAACGGAGTTAGCACTGATTTTGATGGAAACTATTCCATTGAGGTTGCTGAAGGCGCTGTTCTAGAAATTAGCTTTATTGGTTATCAAACTATTGAATCTACGGTTGGATCATCTGATGCAATTAGTGTTTCTCTTCAAGCTGATAACGAATTGGACGAGATTGTACTTACAGCTCTTGGGTTAGAAAAGAAAAAAGACGATGATCTTTCTTCTACAACCAAAGTAGAGGTTGAGCAATTACAACGTTCTGGTGAGTCTGGTGTTCTTCAAGGTTTATCTGGAAAAACATCTGGTGTAAACATTACACGTAACTCAGGAGATCCAGGTTCTGGAGCTTACATTCAACTGCGTGGTCAAAACACAATCAACGGGGACAACTCTCCATTGATCGTATTGGATGGTGCAATCATCTCTAATTCTGCCATTGGTGGGAGTACTGGTGGAGTTGTACAACAATCACGTTTAAATGACATCAACCCAGAAGATATTGCTTCTGTTACAGTAATTAAAGGAGCATCTGCTGCTGCAATTTACGGTACTGGTGCTGCGAATGGGGTATTGGTTATTGAAACTAAAAGAGGTTCTTCAGACAGTAAAGGATGGAGTGTTAATGTGAAATCTGCGATTTCTGTTGATCAAATCAATGCTGAATGGAACAAACAAAGTACTTGGGGACAAGGATTTGATGGTATTTGGTCTGGATCACCTGGTGTAGGATTTTATAACCAATCTACTTCTGTAACCTACGGTGATGAAATTTCTTTGCGTGCTGGTGGTGCTGATGATTATGATTTCAGTGGTGGTTATTTTGAAACTCCTGATGGAAGAAGAATTGGTAGTATTGTTACCAAGAACAACAAGACTATCTACAACCAATCAAACAGAGATGCTGTATTTGGAAATGGTTACACGTATGAAAACTCTGTAAACTTATCTTACAGTGACGAAAAGTCTAGAACATACCTTTCTTTTGCAAACTATGATCAAGATGGTATCATGAAAGGTAACTCTGATTACAAGAGAACTACCTTGAAATTAAATAATACAACTCAGGCTAACGATAATCTGTTATTTAAAATCTCATCTTCGTACACAAGTATCGACTCGAATAGAGTTCAGACTGGATCTAACTTGAATGGTCTTTACTTAGGTTATTTAAGAACTTCTCCTGATTTTGATATTCGTGACTGGCAAGGAACTAACTACAGAATTTCTGGCGGTGTAACTTCAGTTACTCCAAATTCACACAGAAGTTACCGTCGTCCAACAGGTTCTTACAGAACGTTCGACAACGCAAGTGGATCGTTTAACTACGCTGCGCCTACATACAACAACCCGATATGGACGATGAATCAACAACAGAACGTTAACACGGTTGATCGATTTATTTTTGCTCCTGAGGTGAACTATAAATTAGGCTTCTTGAATTTTGTTGCTCGTTACAGTATTGATTTCTACCAAGATAACCGTACTGATTACCAACCTGCAGGTTCTGCTGGTAGTGGTAACAATGGTACTTGGGATGAAGATCGTATCACAGAGAAAA
>DLQQ01000004.1:390-4050 GCA_002477625.1 Candidatus Arcticimaribacter sp. UBA7428 | reverse complement strand
TCAGCAGTGGAACCAAATTCCAGTGACAAAACTCGGACTTCCCAATCGATCTTTTGTGAATGACATCAAAGCGGATTTATTTGACTCAAATACTGTTTATGTTGTTTTAGACAATCATAAAGAAGGAGACTTTAATCCGTATATCTATAAAAGTACAGATCTTGGAGTTAGCTGGAAATCGATCAGCAGCAACCTTCCAAAGCGGACTTTAGTATGGAGAATCGTACAAGATCACGTAAACAAGAACTTACTTTTTGCTGCTACAGAATTTGGCGTTTACGTAAGTTTAAATGCTGGTGCAGCATGGCAAAAACTACCCGGTACACCAACCCTTCCCTTTCGGGATTTAACCATTCAAAAAAGAGAGAATGATTTGGTAGCTGCATCCTTTGGACGTGGTTTTTACGTCTTAGACGACTACAGTGCTTTACGCGAAATGACCCCCGAAAACTTAAAGCGTAAAGGAAAATTATTTGCTCCAAGAACTGCCAAATGGTATGTGCCAAGAAGCAATGTGGGGAATACAGGTGCCGATTATTTCTTCTCAAAAAACCCAACTTTTGGAGCTGTTTTCACCTATCACTTATCAGGCGATTTTACTAGCCAGAAAGAGGCACGAAAGAAGCGTGAAAAGGAGTTGAACAAAAAGAAGCTCAACGTTCCTTTCCCAGGATGGGATGCTCTTGATCAAGAGGAAAATGAAAAAGGCGCACAGGTTCTTCTCACGATTCAAGACCCTCAGGGCAATATCATTCGAAAAATAAGCGCTAAGGCAAAAAAGGGAAGTAACCGAATTGCTTGGGATTTAAAACACTTCAATCCTTTTTCTATTCCAGAAAATGGAACCATTAAAAGTGGAGGATACAACTCGGGTGCACTTGCCATTCCACAAGCCTATACGGCAACGCTCTATCTCGAAGACAATGGCGTGATAACGCAATTGGACAAACCCGTAGTTTTTGATGTAAAACCCATTCGCAAGGGAGTACTTCAAGGGATCTCACATCAAGAGTATGACGGATACCGCAACAGCTTGAATGCTTTAATTAAAAAATTGGATGTATTAGAAGATGTACTCGAACGCAGCGAACAAAAGTTAGTGGCTTTGAAAACGGCTTTGAATAATTCAAATATCGCTCCTGGACCCATAGACAAGGAAATTCAAACCCTTCAAGAAGAAGCGAATGCAATCAAAAAATCAGTAGAAGGTAGCCCTTCTAAAGATGAAATTGGAGAACGTACCCCTCCCGGAATTCAAACGCATCTTCGAGTAGCTTATAGGGGTATGATGTCTACGTATGGACCAACACCCCTGCATCAAAAAAGTATGACTTTGGCTGAGAAAATGAGCTTGGAGATCGAAGCAAGAATAACAAGTCTTCAGAACGATAAAATTAAACCACTAGAGCAAAAATTAAAAGCTCAAGGTGCTCCCTACATACAAGGACAAGGCATCGAATAAATAATCCTAATCCCCTACTGAAACAAACTGGTAGGGGTTTTTTAATTTCAAACGCAATGATATTCAGGAATATCCAAGGAACATCAATTGATCCGATTACGTATACCAAAGCAATGGTAGCCAAATACCCTTATGCCACCATTCATGTGGGTACTGACTCACAAAGCATCTCAAAACGAACACTCTATGCTACCGTAATTGCCTATCGACTCGGCAATCGTGGCGTACACTATATCGTGCATAAGATTGGCGTACCCAAAATTAAGGATCTGTGGACCCGTTTGTGGAAAGAAACTGAAATGAGTATCGATATTGCTGAACAGATGAAAAGTGAACTTGATGTTGATATTCAGATTGATATGGATTATAACGAAGATGAAAACTTTAAGTCGAATCGATTGGTTAATGCATCCCGCGGCTGGGCCAATTCTTTGGGATATCAAGTCAATATGAAACCTAATATTCAAGTGGCAACTCGGGCAGCAGATCATCATTGTAAATGAATGATTTGAATTGAATAAATAAACCCCTTTAATACCCAAACTTTTTACGCCTTGTAGCCTCAAAAACTACTAAGGAATATGATATATTTGTTTGATTCAAAACTATTGATTTCTATTTATTAAGGCATTTATTTTTGATCTTGATGGTGTGCTAGTTGACACCTACAAATACCATTATATCGCTTGGAAAACGATTGGTACTAGCTTCAATTTCAATCTAACAGAAACTCAAAACGAACGTTTAAAAGAAATCAGTCGAGCCGATTCGCTCGATCTCATGCTCGGATGGGCGGAAACGGAAATGAATCAAGAACAAAAAGAAGTTCTTTTGGGTAAAAAAACAAACACTACTTAGAATTAATTCAGGAAATGGATCAGGATGAAATTCTTCCTGCGTTCTCCTTACATCAAACAAGCCGATGTATTGCGAGGTTTTTACTTTTTTGAAAATCAATTTGATTTAAAAACGCTGGAGCGTAATTATGACTTTTATGAACCTTTAACCGTAAACGAATCGTCTTTGTCTCCCTGTGTTCATTCCATTTTAGCTTCTCGCTTAGGAAAAGAAGATCAAGCCTATGCCTTTTATCTAAGAACTGCGCGTTTGGATTTGGATGACTACAATGCTGAAGTTGAAGAAGGCCTACACATCACCAGTATGGCAGGAATCTGGATGAGTATTGTAGAAGGATTTGCCGGAATGCGAATTGCAGATGATCAACTTTCTTTTCGTCCGCGATTACCCAAGGCATGGGAAGATTTAGAGTTTAGAATTAACTTTAGAGGAGTTATTTTATCGGTTGCTATTACCCATACGTCCATTGCCTTTTCTACAAAATCAAAGGAATCGATCCGTTTAATGGTCGATGAAGTTGTATACGAAATAGCAGGCTCTAGGGTATTGAGTATTTAAAAATAGACTGTGCTATTTCCTAGACTCAGTTTACATCCATAAAAAGACTGGATTTATTCTTCCCAATAATCATATACCAAAACATCAGAGGTGAAAGGAACAAAAAGCTTTACAAAAGCTTGATGTATTGAATGGGGAAGGTAAACCTGATCACGGTCAGTTTCGTTTTCAAAATACAGGGTTAAACTGTGCGTATAGCCCTTATTTAAACCTTCTGGAGAGACATTGGTTGTGTATTGAAGGTTGTGGACACCTGCAATTCCTTTAAGCGTTTGCGCTCCTTCGGCAATGGCTTTAAATTCTTCGGAAGTGACACTGTCTTTGTATTGAATCAGGACCACATGTTGTAGTTTGGATGTTTGCACTGGAGTTTCGGGTTTAGTTGTTGTGCTACAGGAGTAGCTTAAAATAGAAAGAATTATAATTAAAATTCGCTTAGACATACCGTTGGATTAAAAGGATTTATGAAATTTAAAAAAAGAAGTTACTACTGCTTCGGGTGTTTCTAGGTGTGGATAATGCCCTGTGTTTGGGATAAAAACGGTTAGGGATTGGGGTTGAAGTTTTTGAAAAAATTGAGCCGTCCCAAGTCCAGAGATAGGATCCTCAATACCGTTGATCATGGCCATCGGGATTTCTGGATGCTCCAAAGGAGCTCTCCAGCGCTCGATATATGTTCTGCGTTCTTCCAAATATTGACTGATCAAAGGAATCATTATACGACCGTCATTGTTGAGTAAAAGGTTCCATGAAGAATCTAAAAATACTTTGGTAGGTGGATG
>DLQQ01000004.1:0-331 GCA_002477625.1 Candidatus Arcticimaribacter sp. UBA7428 | reverse complement strand
CCCAAGAACGGCCCCATAAAAGAACCTAATAATTTTTGAATTATACGGGGACGGTTCACTTCAGGGAACATGCCTCCGTTCATAAAGACCGCAGAAAGCCAGGTGACTTTAGCCTTTTGTTCTTTTTTACGAGCTAAAAGTTCTTGTGCAATGGTATCGCCGATATCGTGTGCCAATATGTGGGCTTCGGTAATTCCCAAATCTTCTAGTAACAATTCTACAGCATCGGTTTGCTTCATGATGATGTCTTTGCTCATCGGAGTCTTAGAAACGCCCAGACCGGGAAGGTCTGGAACGATGCAATCGAATTGCTGGGCTAAATCGGGTAATA
>DLQQ01000008.1:24224-25600 GCA_002477625.1 Candidatus Arcticimaribacter sp. UBA7428 | reverse complement strand
CCATAATTATTGGTTTAGATCTTCCCTAAGTTATAAAAAATAAACGAGCAACCCCTTTACTAGAATATAAGAAGGCATGTGGAGCCAATCGTAACATGATTTCCCCAAATGTGACTACTTTTTTCATTTAACAATTCATGGCCCTCAAGGAAAATGGTTTAGTCAATTTTTCAACACTAGAGACCATTGGAACATCCTTCCTGCAGCAACTGCTTTAGGAGTTAATCGTTTTCTGAGCGATGGATTCTCAATTGGAGGGCGTTTATCTTTAAATGATATTACTAAAATTGGAAACGACACATCTAATAATTTTTCATATCAATCAATAGATCTTATTGTACGTCGTTCTTTAGTAAAAGGAACTTCAACTTGGGATCCTTTTGTTGAATTAGGTGGAGGCTACACTTGGTTTTCTGGTGATGGGACTCCTTCTTTTAATCTTGGCGCTGGTTTAAATTACTGGTTTAATGATAATTTTGGATTTACCTATCAAACAGCTTACAAGCATACATTCGAAACAGAAGGTGTAAAACATTTTCAACATGTATTTGGGGTAGCATTTAAATTCGGTGGTATCGATACCGATGGAGATGGAGTATATGATCAATATGACGAATGCGCTGAAGTTGCAGGCTTAGAAGAATTTGGTGGTTGTCCTGATACTGACGGTGATGGTATAGCGGATCGTTATGATGCTTGTCCACAAGCTGCAGGTTCTGTTGAAATGAATGGATGCCCTGACACTGATGGCGATGGGATATCCGACATCAATGATGCTTGTCCTGAGTTAGCGGGTACTGCTGCTATGAACGGTTGTCCTGATTCTGACGGAGATGGTATCAATGAAAAAGACGACGCCTGTCCTACTGAAGCTGGATCGATTGCAAACAATGGTTGCCCTTGGCCAGATGGCGATGCCGACGGAGTTGCAGATAAAGATGATGCATGTCCGACACTAGCTGGTCCTCCATCTAATAATGGATGTCCTGTTATTCCTGATGCAATAATTGCTGAATTGAATACTGAAGGTTCAATGATTCGTTTTAGAGCAGAAAGTTCAACAATTACCGGAGAAGATTCTCAGGCTGTTTTAGCTAAAATAAAATCAATATTAGACAGTTACCCAAAAAGTCAAGTTGTTGTTGAAGGTTATGCCTCAAGCGATGGAAGTAAAGTCTACAATCAAAAGCTATCCGAAGAGCGTGCTGCTTCTGTTAAGGATGCTTTAACTGCTCTTGGTGCAGATACAAGTCGTATTTCTACTTTAGGTTTTGGAGAAGAAAAGCCTATTGGAGATAACAACCGTGCTGCAGGAAGAAAAATTAATAGAAGAGTTCAATTTGCCGTTGGAAAAAATTAGAACATCTACATACTTA
>DLQQ01000008.1:3330-24214 GCA_002477625.1 Candidatus Arcticimaribacter sp. UBA7428 | reverse complement strand
CAAGGCTTTTTTTTACATCTATTTAAATCAATGTCTAGTAATTTGATATCATTTCTTTATTTTTAAGGGTGAAAACATTTTTAGAAGAAGCTGTATCTGAAATTCTCTCTAGTCATTCGACTATCGATGAGCTAATCATTATTCTCCCCAGCAGAAGAGCAGGTGTTTTTTTTAAAGACGCTCTTACTGCCCAATTGACCACTCCAATTTTATCCCCTAAAATATTCAGTATTGAAGAGTTTATTCAAGAAATATCTACCCTAAAGTTAGCTCGATCTCCAGCTGCTCTTATCGATTTTTATGAAATCTATAACGCCAATACCCCAAAAGCGTATTTGGATTCTTTCGAAGAATTTATACGCTGGGCTCCCGCTCTTCTCAAAGACTTTTCTGATTTAGATGCTTACCTCATTGAAGTGGGTGCTGCATTTGAATTCTTAAGTTCATATCACGCTATCGAAACTCTTTTAGAAGATGATACAACCTTTGAGAAACAGCAATTTTTTTGGCAATCATTAGCCAAATACTTTGAACTGCACAAAAACTCTTTGACTTCAAGGGGTATGGGAAGCTTGGGAATGTTGTACAGAGAAGCCGTAGATTCGGTTGAAATATACTTACAAAACACCAATAAGAAACATTATTTTATAGGGTTTAACGCCCTCAATACGGCAGAATCAAATTTACTGCAAGCCTTTTTAGAAGCAGATCGAGCAGAAGTGCTTTGGGATATTGATCAATACTTTTTTCAAGATCAACAACACGCAGCAGGTCGTTTTATACAACGCCACCACAAGGAGTGGAATTATTATAGGCGTAAAAAAAAACCAGAATTCCCCTCTCATTTTGAAAAGCCAAAAGAGATTAAGATTGTCGGAGTTCCAAAAAATATTGGTCAGGCAAAATACGCAGCTTCCCTTTTGAAAAAAACCGCATCTGATTCCGATGCACTTGCCAAAACAGCTCTTGTTTTGGGGAATGAATCTATTTTAATACCAATTTTGTCGGGGCTTCCAGCAGAAGTTGATCAGTGGAATGTAACGATGGGCTATCCCTTATTGAATACTCCAGTTGCCTCCTTTTTTAATCATGTTTTTGAAATGCATCTTAAGGCTTCAGGGTCTGGATTTTCTTATCAAGATGTCCTTCGAGTTTTAAGTTTTGATTGGATTCGCGATGTTTTACAAATCAATTCAAATAAGGGTTCTACTTTTTTAGATTCCCTGTCAAATTCTAATAAAGCGATCTTAAGAACAAAAGAATTACAGCCACTATTAGAGCACCCGATAGGGGTTTTAATTTTCTCCCCCTTTGATGCTGTTCCTAGTTTTGTCCATCGGATTTTTACTTTTACAGTTGCGATCCAAGAATATTTTAAAAAAGAAAATCGTTCAGAACACATCTTGTATCCCACCTATTTTACATTAATCCAAGAAATTGTGCAGCAGTTAATCAATATGGGTGATACACTCCAATCGATTGACAATATGCGTGGAATTCATTTTTTGTGGAATGAGTTGATACAGTCATTATCGGTTGACTATAAAGGAAACCCAATGGGAGGGGTACAAATCATGGGGATGTTAGAAACTCGGGTTTTAGATTTTGACACCATTATTCTTACCAATGTAAATGAAGGAATTCTTCCAATGGGTCGATCTTCACAAAGTATTTTTCCATTTGCTATAAAACGAAAGTTGGGTCTACCTACCTTTTTAGATAATGATGCGATTTACACCTATCACTTTTATCGTTTATTACAACGAGCAAAGGACATTACATTACTTTATAATACCGAAAGCGAAGGGCTTAATTCTGGAGAACCGAGTAGGTTTATTCATCAATTGCGCTTTTTGGGCTTACCCCAACACAAGCTTACGGAGCAGTTTGAGTCAGCCCCAACCCAAAGTCCTGAATTCAACAAAATAGAAGTATATAAAACCCCCGAAGTTCTCGAAATTCTTCACCGTAAAGCTAGTGCAGGTTTTTCGCCCTCCTCATTGAGCGTTTATTTGAGAGATCCCCTACGCTTCTATAAAGAAAAAGTTCTTGGGGTCAGAGAAAACAACTCCCTAGACAATGTTCTGTCTTTGATGGATAGTGGAACCATTGCCCACGACGCCCTTGAAGAGCTTTACACACCCTTTTTAAAGAAACCCTTAACGTTAGAGAACTATAAGGTAATGGAACAGGAAACTGCCCCAACACTTTTAAAGCACTATCGTAAAGTTTTTGGGGGAGACGAAAAAGTAACAGGTAAAAGTCTCTTGATGCTTCATGCTTTAGAACAGAGTATCTTAAGGCTGTTCAAAGTCGAGAAAGAACGAATTCAAAAGGGAGATGTATTGACGATTTTGGAGTTAGAACAAGTATTTGAGTATCCATTGGTAGTAGAAGGAGTTGGGGAAATTCTTTTGAAAGGGAAAATTGACCGAATTGATCGGTACAACGGAGTACTCCGCATTATTGATTATAAATCAGGTAAAGTTGACTCAGCTAAGCTCAGGATATCAGATTGGGATGTTTTTAAAGGCGACACAAAACGACTTCCTCTTTTTCAAATTCTACTCTATTCATACGTAAATAAAGCCCTCTTAGAAACAGAACAAACCCTTGTTACTGGAATCATTAGCTTTAAAAATATGGATGCATATGTCATGCCATTTGGCATAAAATCTAAGGTTAAGGGTTTGGCTATAGAGGAGTTAAACACCGAAATTTTATCCTCTTTTGAGGAAATATTAATTGGTCTAATTCAAGAAATATTTGATATTTCAAAGCCTTTTACTTCTTTAGAAGAGTAGTTTACCATATTATTATTAGATTTACAGTACTATATTCATTATGGCTAAAAAGAAAGAACTAGATCGAGAAAAGCTGAGTTGGTATTTACGACTGATAACGCTGGGCGATCGTTTTTCTTACCAAGACTTTTTTGATCGATTTAAAAAAGGGTTTGTAGAATTCCTAATTGTATTTTTTGGGGTACTAGTTTCTTTTTCTGTAGAGCAACAGGGAGAGAATTTTGGTGATCGAGAATCCAATATTGATAACCTCATTGGTCTTCGTGATGAGTTGATTGATATGCACGAATATACTTTAGAATATATAGGTCAAAACGAATGGGTCACGAAAATGTACTACGAGCAATATCTACGTTGGGATCAAGATAATGACAGTGTTTTTATAAGTTACGAATCGGACGAAGGTTTTCATTATGCTCCAATGACTTATTATACCAATCGAGATGCATTCAATCCACCTCGAGTTGTATATGATGCCATCAAGCTGGATGGAACCTTTCGATTTTTAGGCTCGGATATAGGTCGCCTGATCAACAATAACTACGATGGTACAGATTTAAAGTATTTAATAACAAACACAGATAAAGAAGAAAAAGGCTTTATTGATGATTTTTCATATCGATTAGGACATCAATGGGTATTTGATTTGAAAGAAATTGACGTTGAGGATACTGCTTTTTGGGTTAGCAATCGAAAATACATTCAAAGGGACTATTTCATTAAATACAACTTATTCAAACGAATTGAACTTTGGCGTCAAATCAGAGAACAGCTCGAGGATTATGATGCCAACTTACAAGAAAACATCAAAGTACTAAACCAAGTTATAGCCGAAAAAGAAACGGAAATTGTAGTTGTTTGGTGGTGGTTTAGTCGACCAAGCTGGCTACCAGCTTCCCAGAAATCAGAGCCGGAGGAACTCCAGGACCCGGAACCGTCAACTGACCCGTAAAGAATAAGTTTTCTACCTTTTTACTTTTTAATTTAGGACGTAAAAATGCTGTCTGTAGTAGGGTATTCGCCATACCATAAGCATTTCCTTTATAGGAATTATATTCGCTAACAAAGTCGTTCACACAAAAGGATTCCTTAAACAAAATAGCCTCTTTGATGGATTGTTTTGTAAGGTGCTCTAGCCGTTCGATAACCATGTCGAAATATTGATCTCTCATCTCTTGGGTATCTTCAATTCCAGGACCAATTGGAATTAATAAAAAGCAAGCTTCTTTTCCTTCAGGAGCCATAGCGCTATCCGTTATAGAAGGAAAGTTCCCATAGAATAACGGGTCTTTTGGCCATTCAGGCGTATCGTATATACTTCGCGCATGCGCATCAAAATCTACATCAAAAAATAAGGTATGATGGGATACGTTTTCGACTTTCTTATCCAAACCAATAAAAAACAATAAAGAGGAAGGGGCAAACACTTTTTTATCCCAATAAGCATCGGTATATCCTCTTTCTTTAGGTTTTAGAAGGGATTCCGAATGGTTGTAATCGGCACCACTAACAACAACATCGGCATCAATGGGCACTCCATTGGCGATCACACCAGTAGCTTTTCCATTCTCAACACAGATGGTTTCTACGTTTTGACCTGTACTGAATTGTACTCCAAGTTCCTTGGCCATCTGGACCATTCCTTCGACTACACTATACATTCCTTTATCGGGATGCCAGGTGCCTAAACCAAAGTCTGCAAAATTCATGAAATTGTAAAAGGCAGGCGTATTGCTGGGTTTTGCTCCAAGGAAAAGAACTGGGAATTGCAAAATTTGTGCAAGGCGTTCGTTTTTAAATTCTTTTGTGACTTCTTTTTTTATGGTACTTAAGAAGTAGCCTACTTTTTTAATGGTTGCAGGAGTAACCAATTCCAAAGGTGAAATCCCAGGCCGATAGACCAAATCTTTGATGGCAATATTGTAATTGTCTTCAGCTTTCTTGATGAATTTCTTCAACTTTACAGCACTTCCTTTTTCTTCAGCTTCAAATGCGGTATAGATTTTCTCAAGGGTATCTCCAATTTTAATCGATTCCATTTGATCAAAGTACACTTCATATCCTGGATCTAATTTCTCAAGGGTGTAGTAGTCGCTAACCTTTCGATCAAAATCCCCAAAGAATTTTTCAAAAACATCGGGCATCCAATACCAAGAAGGTCCTATGTCAAAGGTAAAACCATCCTTTTTAAATTGGCGTGCACGTCCACCTGGGGTAGAATTTTTCTCTAATATTTGAACCGTATGACCAGCTTTTGCAAGGTAACAGGCAGCAGATATAGAAGAAAAACCAGATCCAATAATGATGATGTTTTTTTTCATAAAAGTAAAGATGTACTAATTGATTCAGGCCAAGCCTTGAGCGTTATTGTCGTTGAATTTAATTGTTTTCTTTTTTTCGGTTTTCTTTTTCAATCCGAATTTCTTCAACAAAAGATGCACTGATTACACCAGTTGGGATAGCAACTATTCCAATTCCAACAAGTGAAATTAATGTAGCAAACAGTTTTCCACCTACAGTTACTGGATAAACATCCCCGTAACCTACAGTGGCAAGGGATACTGTAGCCCACCAGATTGACTCCGTTATGCTTGAGAATTTTTCAGGCTGTGCTTCATTCTCTAAATAGTAGATAGCCGAGGCTGAAAAAAGTATGGTTAAAACTGAAAGGAATAAGGTGAATATGAGTTCTGCCTTTACTCCAGCTAAAGATTTTGTAAATACTCGCAGTGAGTTGCTGTTCCTTCCTAGTTTGAAAATACGAGTCAATCGAAACAACCTTAATATTCGAAGGAATCGACCATCCAGCTTTATGAATTGATTCAGGTAAAACGGGAGTATAGAAATCAAATCAATGAGTCCAAATAAACTGAAAACATAGTTTGCAACTCCTTTTCTACCTTCTGTAACAAATGCATTATAGATACGGTAGAGGTATTCTACCGAAAAAATCAGTATAGAAATAAATTCAAAGACGTAGAAATAGGTACCATAGGCAACTCTTAAACTCAAATGAGATTCAAGTACCATAGCAAATACATTTACGATAATCAATACGTAAATGAAACGATCAAATAAATTAAAGGACTTCAATTATTCTTGGATAAATCTCTTATGATCGCAATTACTACCAGTATGGAAGTAATAATAACAACATTAGCAACAAAAGTAGTAGTCATAGATATAGCTTTTTATTAGTTCAAAATTACTAAAATCTTTTGACACGAGATTCATGTTTTATTAGAAGAAATAGTAAGGTTTAAATCCCCTTGTTTTTTTTCGCTTTTGCTAACTACTCTTCCTATCTTTATTGTGTTTATTTTATTTATGAAAAACTTTACAACGCTGACACTATTCCATTTTAATTCCAATAGATTTTGGGCCTTTAAGCAAATGGGAACAGCTCCTTTTACATTCCATAAGATTGAAGGCTTGGTGTTTTCGAAGCTTATGGGTACGGGAGCCGGTGCTGGGTTTAGTTTGTTTCCCGACTTCTCAACCTATGCTTTTTTGGGCGTATGGGAGAGCGAAGCAAATGCCCAAGCATTTTTTGATTCCAGTAATTTCATTAAAGCATATAAAAAACGCAGCAATAAAATAAGAACCTTAAGCCTGCGTCCTTTGCATAGTAGCGGAAAGTGGAGCGGCGAAAACCCTTTTGGTCTCAATGTTGCTAAAGAAGATATGCCTCAGGGTAAGATTGCTATCATTACGCGCGCTACCTTACGTTGGAACCGTTTACTATCGTTTTGGGCAGCAGTACCAAAAGCCAGCAAGGCAATAGAAGCCGCTAAAGGGGTTCATTTCTATAAAGGCATTGGCGAGTGGCCATTCATTCAACAAGCAACAATCAGTATTTGGGAAAACTTAGAGGCGGTTCATACCTTTGCTTACAAAGGTAAAGCGCATTCTAAAATAGTAAAAGACACGCGAAAAAAGAAGTGGTATAAAGAAGATTTGTTTTCTCGTTTTGAACTTTTAAATGATGTGACTTATGAGTAAGAAAGTAATCATTGTGGGTTCGGGAATTGCGGGAATTGCAACCAGTATTCGTTTAGCTAAAAAAGGATATGCTGTAACTGTTTTTGAAGCGAACGCTTATCCAGGCGGAAAATTAAGTACTTTCAGTCTAGGTGCCTATCGTTTTGATGCTGGGCCTTCCTTATTTACCATGCCCCAATTTGTAGAAGAACTTTTTGAGCTGTGTGATGAAGATCCGAAACACCATTTTGAGTATACTAAAAAAGAAGTTGGCTGCAATTATTTTTGGGAAGACGGAACTCGACTAAAAGCCTACGACGATTCCGATCGGTTTTTATCTGAAGTTGAACAGGTGTTGGGTGTTCCTTCAAAAACCTTAAAAGCTTATTTGACGAAGGCAAAAAAGAAGTATGATTTAACCGAGTCTATTTTCTTAAAACGTTCCTTACATCAACTCAAATCTTTTTTAAATCCAGAAACGGTTAAAGCCATTCTTAATGTACGCACTTTAGAAATTGGTAAAAGCCTACATCAAGTAAACGAAGAACAGCTTCAAGAACCACATTTAGTGCAATTCTACGACCGCTTCGCTACTTATAACGGGTCCAATCCTTACCAAACCCCTGGGATCATGACTTTAGTGCAGCACTTAGAAGAACATTACGGCACCTTTGTCCCTAAGAAAGGGATGGAATCCATAACAACTTCCTTGTTTGAGCTTGCTAAGCGTCAGGGAGTAGTTTTTCATTTTAATGAAAAAGTGAACGAAATTGTTGTTGAAAAGCGCAAAGTTTTGGGTGTGAAAACCGAAAAGATGTTTTATGCCGCAGACCAGGTATGCTCCAATATGGATGTATACCCTACCTATCAATATTTATTACCTCAAGTTGTTGCTCCAGTAAAAACCTTAGAACAAGAACGGTCCAGTTCTGCGGTTATTTTTTATTTAGGAATTTCCAGAACATTCAAAGAATTGGACTTGCACAACATTTTTTTCTCAAAGGATTACAAGGAAGAGTTCAAAGCAATTTTTGAAGAGCAGACCGTATCGAAAGACCCAACGGTTTATGTAAACATAACATCCAAAGATATTGCTACTGATGCTCCAACGGGATGTGAAAATTGGTTTGTCATGATCAATACGCCCGCAGATAAAGGACAAGATTGGGATGCATTACGAGCTTCGATTAGAGCCAGTTTTATCAAGAAAATAAACTTAATTTTAGGAGTCAATTTGGAAGATTATATTGTTGAAGAAGATTTTTTGACACCCCCAATGATTCAACAAAAAACACAATCCCATCAGGGTGCTTTATACGGTTCGTCTAGCAACGACCGTATGGCAGCATTTTTAAGACACCCTAATTTCTCACAACAAATTAAAAAACTATATTTTTGTGGTGGAAGCGTGCATCCCGGAGGAGGGATTCCGCTCTGTTTATTGTCTGCAAAAATTGTTTCAGATCAAATACCCGAGTTACTCTAATGAAACTAAAACAACTCCTTGATGTTCAGCTTATAGCCATAGCGATTATTTGGCTGTTTCACGTTAGTGGAATTATAGGAATTCTTTATGGGAATTCGCAATGGTTTGTTGCTGCGACACCCCTCAACCTTTCTCTATGTTTTTTTCTCCTTCTATTAGTAAGTTGGAAAACGCCTGGGTTTGTTAAGATCGCATTCATGAGTTTTATGGTTGGAATGCTCGCTGAAATACTCGGTGTAAATTTTGGGTATATTTTTGGATTCTACCAATACGGTGAAGCCCTTGGGTGGAAGCTTTTTGGTGTACCGCTTTTGATCGGAGCAAACTGGACGATTTTAACCGTTTGTTCTGCCGCAATTGCAGCTCAACTATACGACCACCTAATTCCAAGAATAATAATCGGATTGGGACTAATGCTTCTCTTAGACTTTATGATTGAGCCCATTGCACCCATTCTTGATTTTTGGGAGTTCGAAGGTGGAATTGCTCCTACACAAAATTATATAGGATGGTTTTTAGTTGCCTTACCGCTTCAGTTTTTATTCCATTACTGGAAGGTAGAACTTAAACATTGGTTTGCGCATCATCTGTTTTTGTTGCAGTTGTTGTTTTTTATGATCTTATTATTACAAATTAATACCTTACAAAATTTGTTATGAATTCCACCTTTTTAAAGAGTATTGGCCTGGTGTTTATTCTTTCTGTGTCTTCCTGCGAAATGAATCCAACGAAGCCTAAAAATTATCAATCCGAAGTTCTTGACAGTATTGATCAGCCAGTAGTAAAAATGCCCGAAGTCAGAAAATTTTTTATTCCAAAAAATACAGAAGTATTAGACTCTACACTTTACCTCAATGAGGCCTTTGTTCTTTTCAAGAAAAATATTGAAGCTCTAAGTGAATTGGATCCTACTGGTTTGGGTCTCTATCTAAAAGCTTCATTGAGTACTAGTAATAAACTTCTGAATGCTACTTTACCAGCCGGTTTTGAAGTTCCCGCAATAAAAAGTAGGGTACGAGTTGTTAAAACACAACTCTTACGGTGTAAATATTATAGTCAACAAGAAGATTATGAGTTATTGAACCTGGGGTTAATTGAGCTCTTTGATTCTTATGATATTTTACTCAAGCGTATTGATGATGTTGCACAAATTGAAGACGCACTCTTCGTAAATGAATTTGAAGTAAAACAGGAATTAGAAGATCCAAAATCAAGGTTGAGGAAGAATTAACTTACTTTTTTTTCCTCTCTTAAAACCAAACTTTGTTTTTCAAAAATTTGATTGGTGTGCAATGAGTTTTTTAGTTTTTCTACAAAGGGATTCAATTCATTTTGCGAATCTATATTGTCTTCAATATCCATAATTTGAAGAAGATGTTCTATGACCAATTGGTCTGATTCAATGGCTTTGCTGAAGGCGTTTTGCTTTTCAGAATCTAAGGTGGCAATCATAATTTCTTCTCTGTTGTGGTTTTGAAGAAAGGACTGAGCAAGTTCAACCTCTTTACTGTTTACAAGCGTAATGAGATCGTTGTATATTCTGTTTCGAACGGTAGCTTGTAGATTAAAAAAACGCTTGTACTCTGGAAGGTGTTGTTTGTCTGCGGATTTTAAGTAGGCAAGTTTAGCGGAACGACATTGATTCAATGTCTTCTGGTAGCTCCCTAAAAGTTCTTTTTTAAAAGACATGCTCTTCTTTTTTATTAAAATTACCAAAAACTAGTTTAGGTTTTGAGTGGCTCGTTAAGAGGATATTAACAAGTTTTTAACTTGAAAACTGTAGTTTAGGTGCTGCATAAGTTTGTCTGATACAATTTCTCTGTTAAAAGGTTTAGAGTCATTGAAAACAGGTGGCTTACAGCCCATTTGAATTGCCATTTGTCTGTAGTATTCCTCTCGGCTGGGATGATAAGGTGTTACACAGTTATAAACATTTTTAGCAACAGCTTGATCTACTAGGCAGCTTATTATCTGGATACAATCTGTCAAATGAATTAAGTTGATGCTTCCTTTAGGATTATCTACAGAAGTTTTTTTACTCAGTTGAAACACGGGATGTCTTGCTGCCCCGATCAGACCTCCCATACGCAGTATGGTAGTTTTAAAGTGAAGCGAATTAGATAATAGGTTCTCGCATTCCAACAGTTGTTTTCCCGAATTGGTTTCTGGATGCGTAACGCTTTGTTCGGTTATTTTTCCAGACAATTTTCCGTAAACGGAGGTGCTGCTGATAAAAATCACCTCTTTAATACCGTGTGTTTCACATGCTTGTTTGACCTGATTCATCAGCACAGCAAAGTTCCTTTTTGGATTCGCTCGAAGGCCCGGAGGCATGGCAATAATGAGTTTATCGATTGAATTAAAAAAATCGAATGCACCCACAATTTCTTCTTCGGTGACTCGAACCAAATAGGGTTCAATATTTTTTGAGCGTAGGGTGTCGAGTCTTTCTTCAGAAGTTGTACTTCCTTTTACTCGAAACCCTAAAGACATCAGGTGTTCGCCAAGGGGAAGTCCCAACCATCCGCATCCCAATATTCCAATTAATTTTGACAAAAGTATCTGAATTTATTTATGTTATAAAGATAGGGAGAAGTTCAACAACTATTAAAATCTTAGACTTTTGCTTAATTTTTTCTGCCTTCTTATATTCTAGTAAAGGGGTTGCTCGTTTATTTTTTATAACTTAGGGAAGATCTAAACCAATAATTATGGCAATAAAAAGTTTTCAGGGAGAACGTGAAACCAAAAAAAAGGTTGCGCAACCCACCGTTTTGGTAAAAGATATTATGACAACCAATCTAGTTCTTTTTACCGTTGAGCAGTCTATTCATGAAGTTATGAATGCCTTCATTAAGAATAAAATTTCAGGAGGACCAGTAGTCGATGACCGAGGTAGGCTAATTGGGGTCATATCGGAAGCTGATTGTATGAAAGAAGTTTCTGACAGTCGCTATTTCAATATGCCTATTTTAGATAAAACCGTCGGACATTTTATGACCAAAGAAGTAGAGACTTTACCAGCTTCTATGACCTTATTTGATGCTGCTTCTCGATTTCATCAAACCAGTAGAAGAAGGTTTCCAGTGCTTGATAACAATAAGTTGGTTGGGCAAGTTAGTCGTAAAGACATCGTAATTGCTGCAATTAATTTAAAAAGCCAAAGCTGGCGTTAGTCGAAAATATCTTTTGCTACCCGAAACGTATTGGCATGTGCTTCTATGATTACCTTGATGTCTTTTGAGTAACCACCGCCCATACTGCACTGAACGGGTATTTCATGCTGTCTGCATAGTTCCAATACAAATCGATCGCGTTGTTTGCATCCAGCTATGCTCATGCCGAGCCGACCCAGTTTATCTGTTTCCAAGACATCTACTCCGCAGAGATAAAATATAAAATCAGGTTGGTTTTGTGCTATTAGCTTCGTCAAAGTGTTTTCTAGTATATGTAAAAACCCTTCATCGGAACATCCATCTTCTAGGGCTAAATCCAAGTCGCTATTTTCTTTATGAAAGGGGTAATTTTTTTCTCCGTGCATAGAAAACGTAAAAACATTGGGGTTGGATTCAAAAATTTCGGCAGTTCCATTCCCTTGGTGTACATCTAAATCAACTATTAAAATGTTGGTAATAAGTTTTTGATCTAACAGATATTGTGCAGCAATGGCTTGATCATTTAAGAGACAAAAAGCTTCACCATGCGCCCTGAATGCATGGTGCGTGCCTCCAGCAATATTCATGGCAATTCCGTCTTTTAATGCTTTAAGTGCACCCTGAACCGTTCCTCCCGCAATGAGTATTTCCCGTTCAATAAGTTCTTTACTCAATGGGAAGCCGATTTTTCGAGCTTCTTTTTTGTTGAGATCTAGCGCTAAAAGTTTTTTCACATATTCTGGATGATGAATACGTTCTATTATTGCTCGATCTAAAGCGGTTGGTGTAAAAAAATCCTCTGATGTACAGCTACCTTCATGGATTAATTGTCTGGGAAGCAAATCGTATTTCTCCATCGGAAAACGATGCTTTAAGGGCAGGGGCAATTGATACATTGGATGGAAAGCGATATTAAGCAAAGCCAATGAACTTAGTTGATTTCAAAACCATTGTCCATACTTGCGTCTTCAGGTCCAATAACAATCAGCTTTCCGTCTTTATTTTCGGTCATCAAAAGCATTCCTTGGCTTTCAACCCCCTTGATGGTTCTCGATCCTAAGTTTGCCAAAACGGTTACTTTTTTCCCGACCATTTCTTCAGGGGTATAACTTGCTGCAATACCAGATACGATGGTTCTACTTTCGAATCCGAGATCAACCTTCAGCTTGAGTAATTTTTTAGTCTTTTTTATTTTCTCTGCTTCGATTACTGTTCCTGTTCTTAAGTCCATCGCATTGAATTGCTCAAAACTGATGTTTTCTTTTACAGGCGTAAGTTCAAAATCAGCATCAGCATTATTCTTTTTGGTGGCTTCGAGTTTGTCTAGTTGTGCTTGAATGTTGCTGTCTTCAACTTTTGCAAAGAGTAATTCTTGGCTACCGATTAGATGACCTGCGACTAAAAGATTTTCAGTTGTTGCAATTGCATTCCATTCGGTCGGATTGGTAATGTTTAAAATTGCTCTGAGTTTTTGAGCGCTATGCGGTAAAAAAGGTTCAGAAACCGTTGCAAGCGTAGCTGCAATTTGCAGTGCAATATTCATGATAGTTTCGACACGCTCAGGATCTACTTTGATTAGTTTCCAAGGCTCTTGATCGGCCAAATATTTATTGCCTAAACGAGCCAAATTCATCAACTCCTGACTGGCTTCTCTAAAACGGAACCGTTCAATACTTTCGCCAATGACCGCTGGAAAAGCCTTCATTTTATCTAAAGCCTCCTTGTCCTCAGGAGTTTGGTTTTTACGAGCAGGAACACTACCGTCATAATATTTTTGAGTGAGTACACTAACTCGGTTTATGAAGTTTCCGAAAATAGCAACCAATTCATTATTATTTCTCGCTTGAAAATCTTTCCATGTAAAATCGTTGTCTTTCGTTTCGGGAGCATTTGCGGTAAGTACATAACGCAATACATCTTCTTGCCCAGGGAATTCTTCTAGATATTCATGCAACCAAACTGCCCAATTTTTTGAGGTGGATATTTTATTCCCTTCAAGATTTAAGAATTCGTTAGCAGGAACATTTTCTGGTAAAATATAGTCTCCCGCTGCTTTTAGTATACAAGGGAAAATAATGCAGTGGAATACGATGTTGTCTTTTCCTATAAAATGCACCAAAGAGGTTCCCTTATCTTTCCAATAGGGTTCCCAGTCTTTCTTGTTTTTAGCGGCCCATTCTTTGGTCGAAGAAATATAACCAATTGGAGCGTCGAACCAAACGTAAAGGACTTTGCCATCTGCCCCCTCAACCGGTACAGGGATTCCCCAATCTAAATCTCGGGTTACCGCTCTGGGTCGAAGGCCTTCATCTACCCACGATTTTACTTGTCCGTATACATTGGGTTTCCAGTCGTCTTTATGACCTTCAATAACCCATTCCTTCATGAAGTCTTCGTATTGGTCTAAGGGTAAAAACCAGTGCTTGGTTTCTTTTAAGATGGGTTCTGCACCCGACAAAGTCGATTTTGGATTGATGAGCTCAGTTGCATTGAGTGAACTGCCACATTGCTCGCATTGATCCCCATAGGCTTCTGTATGGTTACATTTTGGACAAGTTCCGGTAACAAAGCGATCGGCCAAATACTGTTTGGCTTCTGGGTCGTAAAGTTGCTCGGTTACTTCTTCTACAAATTGACCTGCTGCCTGCATTTTCGAAAAAATATCAGAGGCAGTCTCGTGGTGAATTGGAGCTGAGGTTCTTGAGTAATTGTCAAAAGAAATGCCGAGTTGATCAAAAGACTTACGAATCATTTTATCGTATTTGTCAATAATCTCTTTGGGGCTTACACCTTCTTTTTTAGCGCGAATAGAAATGGCTACTCCGTGCTCATCACTTCCACATATGAAAGCAACATCTTTCTTTTGGGCACGCAAATAACGACTGTAAATATCTGCAGGCACATAGACTCCCGCTAAGTGACCAATATGAATGGGACCATTGGTGTAGGGGAGTGCAGCAGTAATTGTATATCGTTTTGCAGTAAGTGCCATAAAATAATTTTTTACAAAAATAAGCCTTTTTTCTTAGGCGCTTTACTAATTTGGAGCTGCCAAGTTGATTTTATTATGAGTGAATCCTACACCTTCGGTCAAATTGCAGAACAAAGAGCCGCGACCTACCTCAAGAAGATGGGTTACGAAATCTTGGAACAGAACTATCGCTATCGAAAAGCAGAGATTGATATCATTGCTAAAAAAGACTCTTTCATTATTGTAGTTGAGGTTAAAGCACGCTCCTCTTCTTTTTTTGGAGCTCCTGAATCGTTTGTTAATCGAAAAAAAATCCAATTGTTGGTCTTGGCTATTGATGCCTATATTCAAAAGAATGATTTAGATGTTGAGGTGCGCTTTGATATCACCTCCTATGTGGTTGAAAAAGGAATTTGGACCCGTGAGCATATTGAAAATGCTTTTTATCCATTCTAAAAAAGTGTTGTAAATAAAACAACTTGTTTTTATTTTTGTATTTTTGAAACGAATTTAACAGAGCACCAAGATGAAAACCATAGCATCTGTAGTGGAAAACTACATCAAAACTAAGCCTTTCTTGTCAACTGCCTTATCGCAAGGGATTATTAACCTTACCTCATTGTCCCGTCAAATTCAACCCGAAATTGAGCTTGCCCTCCAAAAAGAGGCGCGCAGTGGAGCGATTGTAATGGCATTGAAACGCATTTCTGATAATATGGAATTTTTGTCCACTCATAAGATCGTAAAGGTTTTAAAAGGGATTGGTGATATAACGGTTCGTTCGTCTTTGGTAGATTACAGCTTTAAGATTTCCGAAACCTTACTCAGTGCTCAGGCGTCATTTTTAGCTCAGGTAAACGATAATAAAGAAGCTTTCTATACATCGTCCAGAGGTGTTTCTGAATCCAATATTGTCATCAGCAGTACGATGAAACACTTGGTAGCAATCTACTTTGAGAATGAAGTATTGCTTGAGAAATCCGAAAATTTATCGTCGGTGACGATTAAACTTCCAACAGAGAATGTCGACATTCCTGGAATTTATTATTTTATTTTTCAACGACTTTCTTGGGAAGGAGTCAACATCCGTCAGGTTATTTCAACCTCAAACGAGTTCACTATTCTAGTTGACGAGGATTCTGTCAATACAGCTTTTAAAGTAATCAAAGATTTAAAATCACTCTAAGTCGGGAAGTGCCTGAAGTGCTTGTTGCACACTGTGTATGTCTTTAAAAGCAAGACGTAAACGCAATCCTCCTTTCGTTTGTTTTTCTTTCATGTTTACTTGGGTAGCATGTTGCTGAACCCAAACCAAGAGCGCATGGAAACGGTCACTTTGATAAAAAGGACTTTCCTGATCCGCGATAAAATAGCCAATGCACTGCTTCTTTTTGAGCAGTAAACGATCGATTCCAAGATGCGCAGCTTTCCATTTTAAACGCACGCTGTCCAAGAGCGCCTCAGCTTCAAGCGGCAGTGGTCCAAAACGATCTTCAATTTCTTTTTGATACTGAACCAAGTCAGCTTCTTCTTTTAAAGTAGCTAAACGGTTGTAAAGAGTCAATCGTTCGCTTACAATGTTGATGTAGTCATCTGGAAAAAGAACCTCTAAATCCGTATCAATCTGAATTTCCCTAACAAAGGCTTTAGGCGCTTCTTCTTTGTCGCTATACAACGATTTGAATTCATTTTCTTTCAGCTCTTCGATGGCTTCTTTTAGAATTTTTTGATAGGTTTCAAAACCAATATCGTTGATGAAACCACTTTGCTCTCCACCCAAAAGATCACCTGCACCTCTTATTTCAAGATCTTTCATCGCAATTTGAATTCCAGAACCCAGAGCTGCAAATTGCTCAATGGCGTGAATTCTTTTTTGTGCATCACTTGACATGGCGCTGTCGGGAGGTGTAATGAAATAGCAAAAGGCTTTTTTATTGCTCCGACCTACACGACCCCGCATCTGATGCAGATCGCTCAGTCCAAAATTTTGTGCATTATTGATGAAAATAGTATTGGCATTGGGAACATCGAGTCCATTTTCTATGATGGTTGTAGCGACCAAGATGTCATAACTTCCATCCATGAATTGGAGTAGGTTGTCTTCTAGTTTTTTTCCATCTAACTGACCATGTCCAACTCGAATTCGGGCATCGGGAACAAGACGCTGCAGCATTCCAGCAACTTCCGTTATGTTTTCCACCCGATTATGAATAAAGAATACTTGTCCTCCCCGTTGTATCTCATAGGAAATACTGTCCCGCATAAGTTGTTCGTCAAAGCGAACAACTTCACTTTCAATAGGGTATCGATTGGGAGGTGCGGTAGCGATAACCGACATGTCTCGGGCTGCCATTAAACTGAATTGAAGTGTTCGTGGAATAGGGGTTGCGGTTAGGGTTAAAACATCCACATTGGTTTTTAGTGCTCGAAGTTTTTCTTTTACAGCAACGCCAAATTTTTGTTCTTCGTCAACAATTAAAAGCCCGAGGTCTTTAAATTCTACCTGCTTCCCAACCAATTGATGTGTTCCAATAAGGACATCAATTTTACCTAATTTAAGGTCTTCGATAATTTGTTTCTTGTCTTTTGTAGAACGGAAACGATTCAAGTAATCAACCCGGACTGGGAGATCACTCAGGCGTTTCGAGAAATTTTTAAAATGCTGAAATGCCAGGATGGTTGTGGGTACTAAAACTGCAACCTGTTTGCTGTTGTCTACAGCCTTAAATGCAGCTCGGATTGCAACTTCCGTCTTCCCAAAACCTACATCACCACAAACGAGACGATCCATGGGTTGCTCACTTTCCATATCTTTTTTTACATCTGCAGTAGCAGTACTTTGATCTGGTGTATCTTCAAAAATAAAAGAAGCCTCTAATTCGTGTTGGAGGTAACTGTCCGGATCACAGGCGTATCCTATTTTTTGGCGCCGTTTGGCGTAGAGTTCAATCAGGTTAAAAGCGATTTGTTTTACCCGAGTTTTTGTTTTTTGTTTTAAACTTTTCCAAGCCGATGAACCCAGTTTATAGACCTTAGGAACCTTGCCATCCTTCCCGTTGAAACGTGAGATTTTATGAAGTGAGTGAATGCTCAGGTACAGAATATCGCGATCAGCATAAACCAACTTGATGGCTTCTTGTTGGTTCCCTTCAACATCAATTTTTTGAAGTCCTCCGAAGGTACCGATCCCATGATCAATGTGGGTGACATAATCGCCCACTTCCAGATGAGTCAATTCTTTTAATGTAAGGGCTTCTTTTTTGGCTTTGGTTGTTTTTAGTTGGTATTTGTGGTAACGCTCAAAAATCTGATGATCGGTAAAACAGGCAATCTTCGCATCGACATCTTCAAAGCCTTCAAAAAGTGGGTTTACCAGAGTTTTGTAATGAACCGTTTCTTCTCCTTCTTCAAAAATATCTTTGAAGCGTTGCGCTTGTTGTTCACTTGCGCAGCAAATGAAATTTTGATATCCCTTTTGGTGATTGTCGTTGAGATAGACAATCAGTCGATCGAATTGTCGGTTAAAAGCCGGTTGTGGACTTTGTTTAAAAAAGTGATTTTGTTGTGTATTTACAGCTGTACTTTTGGTTAAACTCACCAAGCTGAGCATGGAGGCCGTTTGTATGAAGTTTTCCTTTGAAATGAACAAGACATCGGGGGGCAAATGTTTGGTTTCGGTAGCTAGTGCTGCAAAACTAGCTTCTGCTTCTTCATAAAAATGGGCTAAGCGGGCAGCTATAAAATCAAAGTTTTGAGTGATCAAAACCCCCTTAGGAGCAATTACTTCGATGATGCTTTTCCGTTTTGCTTTTGTAAAGCCTTCGGACGTATTGGGCAGGAGTTTTATTTTGTTGAGCGTACTGATCGAAAGTTGGGTAGCAACATCAAAACTCCGAAGGCTTTCGACCTGATCGTCATAAAACTCGATCCGATAGGGGTGTTGATTTGAAAAAGAAAAAACATCTATGATTCCACCTCGAACGGAAAACTCCCCCGGTTGGGTTACAAAATCAACACGGTTAAAACGGTATTCGAAGAGCATTTCATTGACAAAGTCAAGAGAAAGGCGACTGTCTTTTATGACTTCTAGCGTATTTTTTTTTAGAGTAGAATGCGATACCACTTTTTCAAAAACCGCCTGAGGGTAACTGACAATTAGTTTGGGTTTTTTGGAACTGCCTAGTTTGGTCAAAACTTCGGATCGCAACAATACATTTGCATTGTCGGTGGTTTCAGTTTGGTAAGGCTTTCGATAACTCGAAGGAAAGAAAAGAACATTGTCTTCTCCTAAAATACGTTCAAAATCATTGAGTTGATACGCAGCTTTTTCTCGGTCTTCGCAGAGATACAGCATTGTTTTCCCAACGGTTTTGAAGCTGTTGGCTATGATGAAACTAATCCCAGATCCAACACTGCCTTTTAAAAATACGCATGCGTCGTCCTGTAAAAGCTGTTCTTCTAGAGCTTTTTGATTTTGAGTATTCGAAAAGGAAGTAATAAGAGATTCGATCCCTATTTTTTTTCAAAGATAAGTTCATTTTTTTCTCTTTTCAATTCATATCAAAAGATTTTGAACCTTTTATTGAACTTTATCAGTAGCTCGGTTTTGTATGGTTGATAACTCCACATAAAACTTTTTTTGTTCCCGGAATGAATTCGTTATTTTCGTTCTTATGTATATCATCTTCGACACCGAGACTACCGGTCTTCCAAAGCGCTGGAAAGCACCCTTAACCGATTCAGAGAACTGGCCGAGATGTATCCAAATCGCCTGGCAAGTTCATGCGGATAGTGGAGCATTGCTGTCTCATGAAGATTATTTGATTCAACCCGACGGATATACGGTTCCTTATGATGCGGAACAGATTCATGGAATCTCTACCGCGCTGGCTGAGCAAAAAGGAAAACCGCTTGCAGAAGTACTGAATCTTTTTTCGGCTGCCTTAAGTCAAGCTGAATATGTCGGAGGGCACAATGTTGCTTTCGACTTGAATATTATGGGAGCTGAGTTTTTGCGTTTAGGTGATCACAATCCTCTTGAAGAAGCAAAGGTAATTGATACCTGTACTGAAGAAACAGCACAACTGTGCCGGTTGCCCGGAGGAAGAGGGGGTAAGTTTAAATTACCCACCCTTACCGAGCTTTACACCCACTTATTTGGAACAGGCTTTGGAGAGGCTCACAATGCTACTGCAGATGTAGAAGCAACGAGCCGTTGTTTTCTAGAATTACTTAGAAAAGGACAGCTACATCCGGCCGTATTGGAAGGGAAGAGCGAACAACTTCGCGTGCTTCAAGAAGCTCAAAAAACTACAATTGAGGGAATTGGTCTCAAGCATGTCAATTTAAAAAAGGCTTCGCAGAAACTGGTTCAAAAGCAAGAATCCGAACCGATAAAGCCTATTTCCACAAGTCTTTCTGGCGAACTAGATGCGGCGCCCTTTGTGCACTTGCACAATCATTCACAATTTTCGGTACTACAGGCGACTTCAAAAATGAGTCAAATGGTTTCTGTTGCTGCAGAAAATCAGATGCCCGCTATTGCCATTACAGATCATGCCAATTTGATGGGTGCTTTTCATTTCATTAAAGCGGTAGGAAATCACAATAAAGATGCAGTAGAAGAAGCACAAATAAAGCCTATTGTCGGCTGTGAATTTTATGTGTGCGAAGACCATAAAGACAAAACCAGAAGAGACGACGGTTATCAAGTTGTCTTTTTGGCTAAGAATAAAAAAGGATACCACAACCTGGCGAAGATGAGCTCCATTGCCTATGTTGAAGGCTTTTATTACGTACCAAGAATTGATCGTCAGGTTGTAGCAATGTATAAAGATGATCTTATTGTTTTGACAGGAAACCTCTATGGTGAGGTGCCTTCAAAAATTTTGAATCTTGGAAACCGTCAGGCAGAAGAAGCCCTTCAGTGGTGGCATGGGATGTTTGGTGCTGATCTTTATGTAGAACTTATGCGTCACGGTCAGGAAGATGAAAAACGAGCGAACGAAGTACTCATTTCTCTAGCAAAGCAATACGAAATCCCTTTGATTGCAACGAATAACACCTATTACGCAACCAAAGAAGAAGCCAACGCTCACGATATTTTACTCTGTCTAAAAGAAGGTGAAAAACAAGCTACCCCCATTGGACGGGGTCGCGGTTTTCGATATGGGTTTCCAAATCAGGAATACTATATCAAATCGTCTGAGGAGATGAAACTTTTATTTAAGGATTTACCCGAGGCGGTTTTGAATATCGAAGCATTAATTGATAAAATTGAACCTTTTGAGTTGGCCAGGGAAGTATTGCTTCCAAAGTTTGACATTCCAGAAGCCTATTTAGTTCCCGATGATCCAGACGGAAAACTTGGGGAAAACAACTTCCTTCGATACTTAACCTTCGAAGGAGCAAAAAAAAGATACGCTACATTGACCGATGAAATTACGGAGCGTATCGACTTTGAGTTGAGTGTAATTGCCAAGACCGG
>DLQQ01000008.1:281-3314 GCA_002477625.1 Candidatus Arcticimaribacter sp. UBA7428 | reverse complement strand
TGATCGCTGCTGCTCGTGAGATGGATGTTTCAGTAGGCCCGGGTCGTGGTTCTGCGGCTGGTTCTGTGGTAGCTTATTGTCTGAAAATAACCAATATTGATCCCATTGAGTACAACCTGCTTTTTGAGCGGTTCTTGAATCCTGATCGGGTAAGTATGCCCGATATTGATATTGACTTTGACGACGAAGGTCGGGCTAAGGTGATGGATTATGTGATCGATAAATATGGATCCAATCAGGTAGCTCAAATCATAACCTACGGAACCATGGCCGCCAAGTCTTCGATTCGGGATACGGCTCGAGTGTTGGATTTGGCTCTTAATGAAGCTGATCGTATTTCAAAATTATTGCCCAACATTAAGTTGTCCAAGATTTTTGGACTTCCAGAAAAAGACTTGAAAAAAGCACTGCGTGCTGACGAATTCATTAAAGTAAAAGAGTTTATGGCTCTGGCCGAAGAGTCTAGTTTGTCTGGCGAAACCATTCAACAAGCCAAAGTATTAGAGGGTTCGCTTCGCAACACCGGAACTCACGCCTGTGGGGTTATCATCACTCCAGACGACATCACCAAATTCGTCCCAGTGGCAACAGCAAAAGATTCGGACTTGTTCGTTACGCAGTTTGACAACTCCGTAGTTGAAGATGCCGGATTATTGAAAATGGATTTTTTGGGACTAAAAACCTTAACCCTAATCAAAGACACGGTCAAGTTGGTGCAATACAAACACAACATCACGCTGGATCCCGATACATTTCCATTGGATGATGTAAAGACATATGAGCTTTTTCAGCGCGGCGACACGGTTGGTATTTTCCAATACGAATCCGCTGGGATGCAGAAATATTTAAAAGATTTAAAACCTACGGTTTTTGCCGATCTCATCGCAATGAATGCTTTGTACCGACCAGGACCTTTGGAATACATTCCGAGTTTTGTTGATCGTAAAAACGGAAAAGAAGCAATCTCTTATGACTTAGAGGATATGGAAGAGTTCCTCCAAGAAACCTACGGGATTACAGTCTATCAAGAGCAGGTGATGTTGCTTTCCCAAAAGCTAGCAGGCTTCACCAAAGGTGAAGCGGATGTCTTACGAAAAGCGATGGGTAAAAAAATACATGCCTTACTTGCCAAGCTAAAACCTCAATTTATTGAAGGAGGAAAAGCCAACGGTCATGACCCCGAAAAATTAGAGAAAATTTGGAAGGATTGGGAAGCCTTTGCCTCTTATGCTTTTAATAAATCGCACTCTACTTGTTACGCCTGGATTGGTTACCAAACGGCCTATTTAAAGGCACACTATCCTGCTGAATATATGGCAGCGGTACTGTCCAATAATATGAACGACATCAAGCAGGTAACCTTCTTTATGGAAGAATGTCGCCGTATGGGCTTGAACGTCCTGGGTCCTGATGTAAATGAGTCCTTTTATAAATTTACGGTAAACGATCAGCAGGCCATTCGTTTTGGAATGGGGGCGATCAAAGGAGTAGGGCGTGGGGCAGTAGAAACCATAATCGAAAACCGAAAAGATGCTCGTTATACCTCTGTTTTTGATTTGACGAAGCGAATTGATTTACGTGCTGCAAACAAAAAAGCGATTGAAAACTTAACCCTAGCTGGTGGTCTGGATTCTTTAGGAAATTGCCACCGTGCACAGTACTTTAATCCTGATGGCGATGGGATCTTATTTTTGGAGAAAGCCATACGGTATGGAGCAAAACACCAAGAGAATTTAAATTCCGCTCAAACCAATCTGTTTGGGGACGATAGTCAGGAACAAATTCAAGAGATTCAAATTCCAGAATGTGAATCCTGGGGAACCCTAGAGTTGTTGAAAAAAGAAAAAGCAGTAGTAGGGATTTATATTTCTGCCCATCCATTGGATGATTTCAAACGCGAGATGAAGTATTTCTCTTCGGCAACTTTTGATGTTTTGAACGATCTGGATCCTTTGGTCAATCGCGATCTGAGTTTTGGCGGGATTATCAATGATGTCGAACACTTGGTAACCAAGACAGGAAAGGGCTGGGGTAAGTTTACGATTGAAGATTTTTCAGACCAGTATGAGTTTAAAATCTTTGGAGAAGACTATTTAAAATTCAGACATTTTATTCTACCGAATAATTTTGTACGTCTTCGTATCCGCGTAGTAGAGGGGTGGCGAAATCGAGAAACGGGTCAATTGGGTCCCGCTCGAATTCAGTTTAATAACTTTGAAATGCTTCACGACACCCTCAAGGCCAATGTCAAGAAAATCACTTTGATGTTCGAGTTGAAACAGCTCAATGAGTCGAAGATACGAGACCTCAAGGCACTGATGAGCCCTTTCAAAGGAGATAAGGGGCTTTATATGGATGTATTTGATACGGAAGAGCAAATCAAATTGACCCTTCCCAGCAGAAAACAACGGGTAGAAGTGTCCAACAAATTATTGTCAGCTTTAGAGGAACAGAATATCCATTATCGACTCAATTGAGCAAATCGAGTTTGATGATTTATGTATAAGAAAATCAGATACGAACACAAGCAGTAGATTAAAAAAAAAGATACATTTGTACAAAATTAAACAACATTATTATGGCTATAGAAATAACTGACGCAAATTTCGAAGAAATTGTTTTAAAATCGTCCCAACCTGTACTCGTTGACTTTTGGGCAGCTTGGTGTGGTCCCTGCCGTATGGTAGGTCCAATCATCGAAGAAGTAAGTTCTGATTTTGATGGAAGAGCTGTTGTAGGGAAGCTTGATGTAGACACCAATCAAGAATTTGCTGCAAAATACGGTGTTCGAAATATACCAACGGTTTTGGTCTTTAAAGACGGGGAAATTGTAGATCGTAAAGTAGGGGTTTCTCCTAAAACTGCTTATGCAGAAGCACTTGAGGCTTTATTGTAATTACGGCTACAAGTTTTTTATTTTTTTAGCGGTTTTTTATTTGAGTTAAAGAAAAATGCAATGTATATTTGCAATCGTTAAAAGAGGTCTGGTAGTTCAGCTGGTTAGAATACCTGCCTGTCACGCAGGGGGTCGCG
>DLQQ01000008.1:0-143 GCA_002477625.1 Candidatus Arcticimaribacter sp. UBA7428 | reverse complement strand
AAATTATTGAAATGGGGCTTTGGTTTTTTATGCCTTTTCCTGTTCAATGTACTTGTTGAATCCATTGTGCTCCCTGCACTTGATTTAGACAACAGTCCGAAGAATGACCTCTATTTTCAAGCATGGTGGGTTTGTATTGTTTT
>DLQQ01000021.1 GCA_002477625.1 Candidatus Arcticimaribacter sp. UBA7428 | reverse complement strand
TGTTGTAATATTTTTGGATTAAATGAATCGGGTAGCGGGTCTGTATGTAAGATTCGGGTGTTTTTGTTTTCCAATAAATTCTTTCTAAGAACAGCAAGAATAGGAGCTGTACTAGACGAAAAACTGATGACATGCTCCGCTTTTAGTTCTAACATTTTTGCAATAGTCCATTCCAAGACACAAGACAGGGGATGCCCCAACCGAATGTAGTCGTAGGCAGTTGGAAGCTCGCTTAGCGCTGAAGTTTTGTAATTGTTAGCATGGAATAAGACTTCAAGTTGTTCTGAAAACTGTGTTTTCGCCAACTGTTCGTCGTACACATCAAGACGGTGCGTTGTAAGTTTGACCCAGTCCGTCGGTAGATGAACGAGTACGTTTTTAATATAATCTAGTATTTTATTGCCCCCCATGTTGTTCCCTTTATTTCAGTCCGAAATATACATCAATTATCTTTTTTTAAAGAGGAAGCTAGGCTTTTGTTGGTTACAATTTTTGGTCTTAATATTCAAAACCATGGGAGTGGGTTGTGCCGCTGGAAGGGGGTTTGTATCCAAACTGCGGTTTTAACTATTTTGGATAATAATCGATGATAAGGCGGCTCGTTTGATGTTCTTCGTTAAATTTGCACTGATGAGTACACTGATACAAATTTCTATTTTACCCCATGAGCAAGAAGACGAGGCGATGCTGCTCAATTTGGGGTTAGAAAAAGCAAAGATTCTAAAAAAAGATGTTCGTGATTGGCGCATCCGAAAGCGCTCAATTGACGCTAGAAGAGCACCTGTCAAACTGAACCTTCAGCTTGAAATTTGGTTAGCGAATGACGAAAGAAAAGGGATTCATCCTTTTGTTCCACAAAAAGTTTCGGATGTAAAAAGAATAGCCATTATTGGTATGGGACCAGCGGGAATGTACGCAGCTCTAAGGGCGATTGAAGGAGGATTTAAACCCGTTGTTTTTGAAAGAGGAAAAGATGTACGTTCACGAAGAAGAGATCTTGCTAAAATAACAAAGGAACAAAATGTAAACCCAGAGTCGAACTACTGTTATGGCGAGGGGGGTGCCGGAACTTTTTCGGATGGAAAGCTATACACACGATCAAAAAAGCGAGGTAATGTCCTCAAAGCAATGGAATGGTTAGTGTATTTTGGTGCAGATGCTGATATTCTGGTTGATGCCCATCCGCATATTGGAACCAACAAGCTTCCCAAGATCATCAGTACCATGCGGGATGCCATTATTGAGGCTGGTGGAGAGGTATATTTCAATTCTAAACTCACCGACATTCGGGTTGAAGAAAAACAAGTTCATTCCCTTCAAATAAATAAGGATCAGTGGCACGAGTTTGACGATGTTGTTTTGGCAACAGGTCATTCTGCGCGGGATATATACTATCTGCTTCACGCAAAAAACATAAAGATCGAGGCCAAGGCTTTTGCCATTGGTGTTCGTGTAGAGCATCAGCAAGAACTCATCGATAAGATTCAGTACCATGGAGATGATCACAACCCCTATTTGCCGCCCGCTTCCTATAGTTTGGTGGAACAGGTAGACGGCATGGGTGTCTACTCATTTTGTATGTGTCCGGGCGGAATAATAGCTCCCTGCGCTACAGAACCTGGAGAGGTGGTTACGAATGGTTGGAGTCCAAGCAAGCGAAACAATCCCTATTCCAATTCAGGAATTGTGGTTAGTGTAGAACCCAAAGACCTTCCAAATTATAAAGAAGACGATCCTTTTGTAAGTCTGAATTTTCAAAAATCAGTTGAAAAAAACTGTTGGGAAGCGGCGGGGAGAACACAACAAGTTCCAGCACAACGCCTGTTGGATTTTATTGAAGGAAAGCTGTCCAAAGACTTTCCTAAAACCTCCTACCACCCCGGAATTGCAAGTGTCGATTTGAATGAAGTTTTGCCCCTGATGCTTTCGAAGCGACTCAAGAAAGCTTTTGTAGCCTTTGGTAAAAAGATGAAAGGTTATGCAACCAATGAAGCGGTGATTCATGCACCCGAATCGCGTACGTCTGCTCCTGTTCTTATTCCCAGAAATGATACGACCTTGTCTCATGAAGATGTTGCAGGTTTATATCCCTGCGGAGAAGGAGCTGGCTATGCCGGCGGTATTATGTCGGCTGCAATAGATGGTATCAACTGTGTAGATGCTGTCTTGAAAAAGCACGGGGTTTTGGACTAATTTTTAACAGGTTGAACTCTTTTGAATCGAGGCTTAGAAGCTCTTTTCCAATAGAAGTTCATTGGTTTCACTCTCAGAATCATCACCTCTACTTGTTTGGAAGAGGTTCTATTTCTTTTCTACCCGCAATATTTTTTCCATTTTACGACCTCTCGCCAATTCATCAATCAGCTTTTCCATTTGCCTGCATTGTTTGTACAATTCAAATTCTTCTGCAATTTCTTCAATGCGATAACCACAAACGACTCCTTTGATCAAGTGTGCGTTGGGATGTATCTTTGCTTTTTTAAAAAAAGTTCCAAAAGTCACTTTTTGATCAATAAGGGTTTGAATGGCCTTTTGATCAAAGCCAGTAAACCATTCGATTACTTGGTTGAGTTCTTCTTTTGTTTTACCATTTTTCTCCAATCGATTCAAGTAAAGAGGATAAATGGATGCAAATACCATATTGGCTAATTTTTCGTTTTTTTCTGGGGTTACGTTCATTTTTAGTTGATTTGGAACTAGGGGGTTAGTGTATTGTATTTTTGTGTCTACTTGAATTTTTATGAAATAAAAATAGGAAAAAGTTTCAATCCATCAACCCCAACATTCTGGAGTAAATGTACAAAGCTTAAAATCATCAGATCATCCAGTTGGGAATATGGGTGTTACAGCCTAGTTTTATTAAAGCCCATCAATCGTATGACTTCCCGTTACTTTTTTCTGAAATTTTGAATTTCTAAATAGGTTAATGAACGCCAAAGCCATTCCAACGGTCCGTACAAAAAGTATTTAAGCCAATATTTGCTCATAATGGCCTGTACTATATAAATTATTATTCCTAAAAAGAACAATGAAGCTGCACCCAAAACGTTAAAAATTGCTCCCAAAGCCCAGGGAGAGAAGAGTAAACAACCAAGCATTCCTTGGATGATGTAATTTGATAATCCTGTGCGCCCGTATGGAGATAAAGCCTCGAGGTATTGTCCTATTCTCTTGGATTGATAAAGTAATATGAAGCCCATGGTTAATGCTCCTGAGGATATTACAAGACTGACATCATCAAGTGCTTTCGCAAAAAGTAGGGCAGAAGAAAGGATTACACCGTCTGCTCTAAAAAAGACACGGAAATTTTGTGGTGGAAGCACGTTCTTTAGAGCTATTAGAAGAATAGTCGCCAAAAGGAGTCCACCAAAAATCTTTAAATTTATTTTTTTCTGGAGATCAAGCTTTTCAAAGAAACGAATTCGACCCAGAAAAAAGCCAAATAAAAACAGTGAAAAGGTAATGTAACCACGCCCAAAATAACTGAATTGATATCGTAACTTACCCAGAAACCGCTCTTGATAATTGTATTTAGTCGAGTTTATAAAAGATGGATTTGCGATGTGTTCCGGTATTTCTCTTGGTCGTTTGAAATTGTTTGGCTCTTCTGTATCTAATTTTTCTGTAGCTGTTTTGAGGTTGTGATTAATAGACTGGATTAGCCTAGGTCCACCTAAAATAAGGAAGGAAACCAAAACCAATAAAACCCATTTCTTAACCTTGTATAGTGGAATCATCAACAGGCCAAAGAATGCATAGACAGAAATAATTTCAACATTATAAAAGGAATGACACAAGATACCCAAAACCATCAGAATGATCATCCGCCAAACAAAACGTCCTCTAAAATCGATGCCTTTTTTTGCTGCCCGATCCATTTGAATAAAAAAACTTAGACCAAAAAGCAAAGCAAAAATATTAATGAACCGACCCATTACAATGTTATAACCAATCCATTGCATGACCTCATCCAGAGCAGGGAAACGCAGCAGTTCTTCTTCATAACTTCCAACACCAACTCCAAAACGTTGCAGGATGTGTATGATTATTACTCCTAGTAATGCAAATCCTCTAAGAGAATCCAATATTGTTATTCGTTTAAGGGGAGACGATAATGGAATGTTTTGGTCATAGCAAACGTTTTCAAATTGGTAATGCCCAGCCAGGAGCATTTTTGTGTGTTCAATAATTATTTTTGACTTTATTTTCTTATAAAGGTTTAATTAGCAATCCTATTTCGAAGGTTTAAAGGAGGGTACAAGCTTGTTCCCAATCCAAAAAAGAGGGTAGGGGATTGTGCTCCTCATAGAAGAAGATTTTATGATACGGCAAATTGCTGTGAATAGCGGTTAAGTAGGTCATGGTTAAAGAACAGATTTGGTAGCTGTTTCATTTCAAATGTAATAAAAAAAGTAAAGCCCTCAAAGTGAGGGCTTTTAAAAATGTATAGGGTGGGATTTGTCTACAAGTGAATCACTTCGTCGTAGGCATCGGCTACGGCCTCCATCATCGCCTCACTCATGGTCGGGTGGGGGTGAACGGCTTTCAGCACTTCATGGCCTGTGGTTTCGAGCTTACGACCAAGTACTGCCTCAGCGATCATGTCGGTTACACCGGCACCGATCATGTGGCAACCGAGCCATTCGCCGTATTTGGCATCGAAAATCACTTTTACAAAACCATCAGTAGTACCGCCGGCTTGCGCTTTTCCAGAGGCTGAAAATGGAAATTTCCCAACCTTGAGCTCATAGCCCTTTTCTTTGGCTTGGGCTTCAGTCATTCCAACTGAAGCTATTTCAGGGTAACTGTAGGTACATCCGGGGATGTTGCCGTAATCTAACGGCTCTACCGTATGTCCTGCAATTTTTTCTACACATAAAATCCCTTCAGCAGAAGCAACGTGTGCGAGGGCTTGTCCTTTGGTAACGTCTCCAATGGCGTAGTAGCCTGGGAGGTTGGTTTGGTAAAAATCGTTTACCAGGATCTTATCGCGATCTACAGCAATACCGACATCTTGTAAGCCGATGTTTTCGATATTGGTTTTTATTCCAACTGCAGACAAGACAACATCTGCTTTCAGTGTTTCCTCGCCTTTGGCTGTTTTTATGGTTGCAGTTACTCCTTTGCCTTTGGTGTCTACCTGCGTCACTTCAGCATTGGTCATGATGTTGATCCCTGCTTTTTTAAACGAACGTTCCAATTGCTTAGAAACTTCTTCATCTTCGACGGGTACAATTCGATCTTGGAATTCGACAACCGTTACTTCGGTGCCCATGGCGTTATAGAAATGAGCAAACTCAATTCCAATAGCCCCTGAACCAACAACAATAAGCTTTTTAGGTTGTTTAGGGAGTGTCATGGCTTCTCGGTATCCAATTACCTTAACGCCGTCTTGTGGAAGGCTAGGAAGCTCTCTGGAGCGCGCTCCAGTGGCAATGATTATATTTTTTGCAGCATAAACTGTGGTGGTATCTTCAAAAGCTACGCTCACTTGTTTGTTGGGGAGGATGGTTCCAAACCCATTGATGACGTCGATTTTATTCTTTTTCATCAAAAACTGAACGCCTTTACTCATTCCAGCAGCAACATTACGACTTCGGTTGACTACTGCGTCAAAATCTTTATCGTAGTCGGTTACCTTTAGGCCGTAGTCTGATGCGTGTTTGAGGTAATCAAAAACTTGAGCAGATTTGAGTAGTGCCTTGGTTGGGATACACCCCCAGTTCAAGCATACACCGCCTAAGCTTTCTTTTTCAATAACAGCAGTTTTCAATCCCAATTGAGAGGCACGGATTGCGGTTACATAACCCCCGGGTCCACTTCCTAAAACAAGTACATCGTAAGTTGTCATAAATTCATTTTTTTAGATGGCGCAAAAGTACAAAAAAGAGGGATATGAATAATCGTCTTAGTCTTCCTTTTTGGCTTCAAAGCTAATGCTCGCAGAATTAACACAATATCGTTTTCCAGAAGCGGTGGGTCCATCGTCGAATACATGCCCTTGGTGTCCCCCGCAATTAGAACATACAATCTCTACCCGAACCATTCCGTGCGAACTGTCTTTGCGGTACTCAATAGCCCCTTCTATACTTTGGTCATAACTGGGCCAGCCGCAGCCGCTATCAAATTTAGAATCACTGGCATAGAGCGGCTGATTGCAACCCCGACAGTTATAGGTTCCTTTTTCGTAATGACTGTTGTACGCTCCGCTGTGGGGATATTCTGTCCCTTGTTCGCGTAAAACACGGTATTCTTCTTGTGAGAGAAGCTTGCGCCAGGCATCTTCTGTTTTATTGAATGGATAAGGTTTATTCATCTGTTGATGTGGGTATAAAGTTTAGTGCAGCTGAATTGATGCAATGGCGCTTTCCTGTCGTTTCTCTCGGCCCATCATTGAACATATGTCCCAAATGTCCTCCACAGGTATTGCACTTAAGTTCGGTTCGGGCATAACCCAATTTATAATCCACATCAAATTCTAAATTTTCTGTTGCTCCCCGATCAAAAGAAGGCCAGCCACTTTTGGAATCGAATTTATCTTTTGAATAATAAAGCTCTGTTTTACACGCTGCACAAGCATAGGTTCCTTCTTCGTAAAAAGAATTGTATTCACCTGTAAAAGGACGTTCTGTTCCTGCTTGACGCAATACATAATAAGCCATTTCTGGAAGCGAATTTTTCCATTCAGCATCTGTTTTTTGAACTGCATAGATGATCTTCTTTTTAGCCTCTTTTTTTGCTGTTTGACAGCTCGCTAAGAAGGGGAGAAGTAGGAGAGTAAACATTATCTTTTTCATGATAGATGATTTTTGAGTGAAGATACAAATCTTTCAAACGCTATGTTTTTGGATCGATACTTCTTTGGTTAGTCTTCCTAATGCATGCAAATAGAATGCCATAGTTGTGGTTGAAGTATAACTTTAATTATAAATCAAACAAGTCTTATAAAAAATGAAACTATTGATTTAATTAATGCTTAATAAACATATGATTTACAAAATTTTAATTATTACTATAAGTTTTGCTTATGCAGTCGATTTTTGGGTAAAATTGCATGATTCCTCCTTTTCGAACTTAAAAAAATAGTTTTAAAAACAAAAGAAAAAATCAATTCATAGCGCAACTGCGCTGAATACCTTATATTGATCATCAAAACTATTTTATGATCCAACCAAAAGTTGCATTAGCGAAAGGGAGTAAAAAATTAATCAATGCTTGGGCTTTTTACGACTGGGCAAATTCGGTCTATCCACTAGTCATTTCTTCTGCTGTTTTCCCGATCTATTACGGGATGATTTTTTCCGAAAACAACCAGATTGATTTTTTTGGTTACGCGGTTAAAAATACAGCCATGATTAGTTTTGTCACGGCTTTGGCTTTTATCGTTGTTGCGATCACTTCACCCATACTTTCTGGAATTGCTGATTACATCGGGAACAAGAAAAAATTCATGAAATTTTTCGTTCTCATGGGTTCCCTTTCTTGTGTGGGATTGTATTGGTTTGATCTGGAAACAATTTATCTGGGCTTGTTTTTTTACTTCCTTGCCATGATTGGTTTATGGTCCAGTTTGGTTTTTTACAATTCTTATTTACCGGATATCGCTTTTGAAGAACAACAAGATCGAGCCTCAGCACGAGGCTATTCTATGGGCTATATTGGCAGTGTTTTGCTGCTGTTATTTAACCTTTCTATGGTGATGATGCCTGATATGTATGGTATAGGAGGCTCCGAAAGAGAAGCGGCCTTGCTTGCTATGAAGTATTCCTTTGTTTCTGTCGGTATTTGGTGGGCTTTATTCAGTATGTATTCGTTCTATTATTTACCCGTGGGTACTTCAGATCAAAAGGTGACCCAGGATATCATATGGAATGGCTTTAGGGAGCTTCGCAAGGTTTGGAATGATCTAGGAGAAAACCTCCGCCTGAAGCGGTATTTAGTTGCCTTTTTTATTTACAGTACCTCCCTACAAACGGTAATGCTGGTTGCGGCTTATTTTGGAGAAGAAGAAATTGCCTGGGGTTCCGACTCTGATAAAACAGTAGGGCTCATCACGAGTATCCTCCTCATTCAACTTGTAGCCATTCTGGGGGCAATACTTACAGCTCGCTGTTCGGAGCGTTTTGGAAATCTAAAAACCTTATTTGTAATCAACATCATCTGGGGATTAATTTGTGTATATGCCTATTTCATCAACACGCCAGAAGAATTTTATCTTATCGCAGGCTTTGTGGGCTTGGTTATGGGGGGCTTACAATCCCTATCCCGCTCGACCTATTCCAAATTCCTTCCTGAAACCGACGATACAGCTTCCTATTTCAGCTTTTACGGTGTAACCGAGAAGATCGCTATTGTTATCGGGATGCTTTTGTTTGGTGTATTGGATCAGATAACAGGAAGCATGCGCACCTCAATTTTATTTTTCTTTGTATTCTTTGTTATCGGTGCGCTGATGCTGTTACGTGTTCCCCGAGAAAATAAGGCTTAGTAGCTTTTTATTTCTTTTACAGAGCCAGAACCGTTTACTTTGGAATAAACCCGCGTAGAAGATGTACCGAGGGAGCGTACGCTTCCAGAACCAGAAATGCGAGCTTCCAATTCATCGGAGATATTCGCTTCTATGCGACCGGATCCACTGACAGAAAATTCACCATTTTCTGCTTTTAGTTCTTTTGCTCTGATCGAACCAGAACCCGATAGGTTTGCTTCGAGCTTAGCACTGCTTCCGTTTAACTCAATACGACCTGAGCCCGACAATACGGCTTCTACAGCCTCAGCTGCTTCACCGACTATGATTTTTCCAGCCCCCGAAATTATTCTTCCCTTTGTATTGATCAATCCGGTTGAAAGCGATTAAAAAACTCTCTTGCATAATGTCCTCAGCATCCATTGTATTGTGAACAATCTTCAAGGCAGTTACAAGCATAGCTTGATGATAGCGTTCATACACTTCCATTTGTGCTTGCGCATGCTGGTGTCTTCACAAATCTAATAGTTCGTCAACTGTTTTATCGTTCAATTTCAATGAGGAGCATTTCTTTATATAAGATGTGTTTTTTTGAAAATGTTACACTTTTGTGCAAATTTTATTTTTTAATGAGTTGGCACAACTCTTGGACTGGTAGTGCTGTTCAAAAGGAGTACCCCCAATTCCTGCTTTTATAGCGGTTGAATTCCTGATCAAATGACACAATGACGTAAAAACATATTATGGCCAAACCAATCTTTTCAAACTTAGACAATCTGTCACTTCAAGACCTAGAGTCTGAGGCAGAATTAATTCCCCTACTGACCTCAGAAGACGAAGAGGCTCTTGAAAAAGAAGACCTTCCAGCTGAGGTTTCTTTACTGCCCTTACGCAACACCGTATTATTTCCCGGGGTTGTTATTCCAATTACTGTTGGAAGAGACAAATCCATTCAACTAATCAAGGATGCCAACAAGGGGTCTAAGGTCATCGGTGTGGTAGCACAAAAGGATCAAACGATAGAGAACCCAGAAGCAAATGATATTTACAGCCTGGGTACTGTAGCTCAGATTTTACGTGTTCTAAAAATGCCCGATGGGAACACGACCATCATCATCCAGGGTAAAAAACGTTTTGAGATCGATCAGATCACTGCAGAAGAACCCTATTTAAAGGCTACTACAAGAACCGTAGTGGATGAAGCGGCAGCTAAGGATGATTCAGAATTTAAGGCCGTAGCAGAATCAATAAAAGAATTGTCTCTACAAATCATACAAGAGAATCCAAACCTGCCTACCGAGGCATCTTTTGCGATTAAAAACATACACAGTTATTCCTTTTTAATCAATTTCGTTTCTTCGAATATGAACCTTTCAGTAAAGGAGAAACAAGATATACTTTCTCTCAAAAACATTAAAGAACGCGCCTTATTGTGTTTGAAGTGTATGAATGTGGAGTATCAAAAATTGGAATTAAAAAACGACATTCAATCCCGAGTACGTCACGATCTTGATCAACAGCAAAAAGAGTATTTTTTGCAACAGCAAATGAAAACCATTCAAGAAGAATTGGGTGGCATCTCGTATGAGGAAGAGATAGATGAAATGAAAGCCCGAGCCAAGGCAAAGGTTTGGACCAAGGAAGTAGAAGCCCATTTCGAAAAAGAACTGCTGAAAATGCAGCGTATGAATCCTCAGGTTGCAGAATATTCTGTACAACGAAACTACCTTGATCTTTTTTTGGACCTGCCATGGGATCATTTTTCAAAAGATAAATTCGACCTGAAAAGAGCTGAAAAGGTGCTGAACCGAGATCATTTTGGTCTTGAAGAAGTAAAGAAACGCATCATTGAGTACTTGGCTGTTTTGAAGTTGAGAAATGACATGAAGTCTCCTATTCTTTGTCTGTACGGACCTCCTGGGGTGGGAAAAACTTCTTTAGGGAAATCCATAGCCGAAGCATTGGGCCGTTCTTACGTTCGAATTTCACTAGGTGGCATGCGAGACGAAGCGGAGATCCGCGGACATCGAAAAACCTATATTGGTGCCTTACCGGGACGTATCATCCAAAGCTTGAAAAAAGCTGGTACTTCAAATCCTGTCTTTGTTCTCGACGAGATTGATAAGCTGAGTAGTGGTTCGCAAGGTGACCCTTCTTCTGCCTTACTCGAGGTATTGGATCCGGAACAAAACAATGCCTTTTACGATAACTTCTTAGAATTAGGGTATGATCTGTCCAAGGTTATGTTTATTGCTACCGCCAATAATTTGGGGGGCATTCACCCAGCTTTGCGCGATCGTATGGAAATCATTAATGTGAGTGGGTATACCATCGAAGAAAAAGTAGTGATTGGGAAACAGCACTTGTTACCCAAACAATTGAAAGATCACGGACTCGACAAGAAATCAATTCGACTGGCTAATCCTGTATTGGAACGCATTGTTGAGGGCTATACCCGCGAATCGGGAGTTCGAGGCTTGGATAAACAAATTGCGAAGGTTACACGTTATGCCGCCAAATCCATTGCAATGGAAGAAACCTATGCAGTAAAACCAGCCTTATACGATTTGACAGAAATTTTGGGCCCCGAAAAAGTTTCACGGGATTTATACGAAACAAACGAAGTTGCAGGAGTGGTCATCGGTTTGGCTTGGACCTCAGTTGGAGGCGACATCCTTTTCATCGAATCGGCTATATCTCCAGGAAAGGGTTCGCTCAACATTACCGGAAACCTCGGAAAAATAATGAAAGAATCTTTTACCATCGCCATGGAGTATATCAAAGCAAATGCACTTCAGCTTGGTTTAGCAGATTTTAAGTTTGATAAATACAACATCCATATTCATGTTCCAGAAGGAGCTACCCCCAAAGACGGCCCCAGTGCGGGAATAACCATCCTTACATCCTTGGTATCTCTTTTAACGCAGAAACGAGTCAAGAAGAATCTTTCGATGACGGGAGAAATCACACTCCGTGGGAAGGTATTGCCCGTTGGTGGAATTAAAGAAAAAATCTTAGCAGCAAAACGTTCTAAGATCAAAGAAATTATTTTGTGTGAGAGTAACAGAAAAGACATTGAGGAAATTAAGGATTCCTACCTCAAAGGACTCACCTTTCACTTTGTAAAAGAGATGGGAGAAGTACTTGCTTTGGCCTTGACCAATCAAAAGGTAAAAAACACAAAAAAGTTATAAGCTTGTATGTGTACAGTTAGTTTTATTCCTTTAGCGGACGAGCGCTTTATCTTCACTTCGAATCGAGATGAGAGCCCCAAACGAGCAGCTACTGCATTGCATTCGATAGCGGTCGGGGAGAAGACCCTCTTTTTTCCGCAAGACACCCAAGCCAAAGGGAGTTGGTTTGTGTTTTCGAACAGCAATCAATTTGTATGTGTGCTCAATGGAGCTTTTGAGCCTCATTTACCCCAAGGGTCCTGTCGACTGAGCAGGGGTAAAATGGCACTTCAGTTTTTTGAATACGCTGGTCATCGTGACTTCATCAATGCGTTTGCGTTTGAAGGCATGGAACCTTTTACTTTCATCATCTTCGATCAAGGGGTGCTGCTTGAACTTCGTTGGGATGGAAACATAGTACATGAAAAAACCTGCTCTACTTCGGCATTACACCTTTGGTCATCGGCTACCCTATATCCAGCTACTTGGCAAAAGAAACGTTATTGGTTGCTAGAAAACTGGACGCAGTCGAAAGAACCTACCCAAGCTGAGGTTATGGATTTTCAGCTTTCTGAATTTCCCTTTGAGCGGTCTGCTTTAGTCGCTATCTACGGAGATCGAGTTCCGGATGATATTCCTGTTGAAACTTTGAGCGTTTCATCCATTTGCGGCAGCACGAATATTTTTGATTTTCAATACAAACGCAAGGATGCTTCTGTTGTGTTTGGAAAGTCAGTGCAAATCGAGTAGGTGCTAGAACAATCTCTTTCTTATCTTTGACGTATGAAAACGACAGTAATCGCAGTAGATGGTTTTGCCTCTACGGGTAAAAGTACCTTATCGAAACGTTTAGCAAAGGCACTTGATTTCACTTATATAGATACGGGATATATGTATCGTGCAGTGAGTTATTTTGCTTTGACTACCCATTTGATCCAAGATAACATTATTCAGGAAGAAGCGCTAGAGGCTGCTCTTTCCGAGACCTCTTTTAGTTGGAGTACCGCTTCTGGTTCAAAGCAAATGTTGTTTAACGGAAAGGCTTATGGAGACGAACTAAGAACCTTAGAGGTTTCTTCCTGGGTCAGTCGTATTGCGCAATTGGGCTTTGTTCGAGAACATTTGGTCGAGCAGCAACGTCTTTTATCCCAATTGGGAAGCGTGGTAATGGACGGTCGGGATATCGGTACGGTAGTTTTTACAAATGCAGACTACAAATTTTTTTTAATTGCTGACCCCAAGGTCCGTGCACAACGTCGTTTGGACGAATTGCAAGCTAAAGGCGAAGAGGTGCTTTTTGAAGAGATACTGAAAAATGTTGTCGATCGAGATCATCAAGACAGTACCCGAACAATATCGCCACTCCGAAGAGCAAAAGATGCGATCGAAATTGATACAACTTCATTTTCTGTAGACGAAGTGTTTGAGCAAATGATGTCAGTAGTAAAAGCTTAAAATCAGACTCTGAATTGTTGGAGGTGGTGTTCCATGTGTTTGGCAAATAAAATATTCCATTCTTTCGAACTGAGTGGACCAAATCCATGGGATTCCAATTGCTCAAAATGATCCTTACCTAAGGACAAAACCTTGTTTAGATAGGTGATCAAACGTTTTTGCTCAACTTCAAAATTGTGAGACCCTTTGATGATGAACACGGGGGCAGTTCTTGTATTTTTTGGGTACGGCTTGGGTCCTGTAACTGCTTTTTTCACGAATAGCTTTAGGAGTAGCTTTTTAAATCCTTTGGGTTTTGGATGAAGGTTTTCGAAGGCCATTTCATAGGCTACATTGACATGTGCCAGCATCTGATCCACCTGAATTTCGCCAAAGGGCTTTGGTGTTTGGACTGAGCCTGTTGATTCGATCGATTAGTTGGGTAACTTCGGTTGCTTGGAAGATGTTTGGGATGTTCATGATTTACAATTGGGTGCATACAATGTAAATAAAATTTTAAAAACATTCCAAACCTCCCTAAAAATAAATTCTTTAACTGCGAGCAGTTCAGTCTTTTAAAAAAAATAAGCTAAGAATTCCCAAGAGACAAATGCTCAATACGCCAATTCCAAAATATACAGAGCGCATTTGTTGTTCTGGATGAAAGGGAGCACTCTTCCAAATGAAATAGATGTACGCTACAATAGCATAGGTTGATAGCAGTAGATTTAATCCTTCATCATACCCTGAAAAGTAAAGAGAAAAACCAATAACAGCCTGCGAAACCCCTAAGCTGATGTGAAACTTCTTTGAAAAACGCAAAAGTTCTTTTAGGTCTACTTGCTCTTGTTTTTCTTTACTCATTGTATTGTATCCGGAGAGGAGGTAAGCTGCATTTTTTTCGGTTATTAGAGTACCAATCCCAATAAAAATTAGGCTTAGTATGCTGATGAGAAGAACCATTTCCATTGGTTTATTTTTTCTTTAAATGTGCAAATTGAAAATTCTGAAGGGTGTTGAACGGAGTTGAGTGGTCTTCGGTTTGAGCGTGCACAACTTCAAATGCAGCACTAAAACAAGCCGTAAGTTCAGCAAGATTGTATTGTGTAATAGGAAGTCCACTGCATTTTAATGGACCTTCTTTTGAAAAAACACCCAATACCATATTGGAGTCTACCCACTGCGTGACCGTATTTTTGTAGGCTTCAATTTCAGTTACTGTTGTTAGAAAATGAAATGTAGCCCGATCATGCCAAAGGTCATAGGTTCTTTTGGGTTTAAAATCAAGGATATCCGAAACGATCCATGTTACCTTATCTGCTGCAATTCCCAGGCGTTTTTGCGCTCTTTTGATGGCTTGTTCCGAGATGTCCAATACGGTTATTTCACTGTAGCCCGCATCTAGCAAATAATCAACCAAAAGACTATCGCCTCCCCCTATATCAATAAGTGGAGCATTCTTTGGCAGCTTCGATGCCTTGATGTAATCCAGTGATGTTTTGGGGTTCTCTTGGGTCCAACTTACTTGGTCTGGTGTTTTGGTCTTATATAACTGTTCCCAATGTTCTTTTTTTTCTGGCTGCATGGTAAAAATTTAATCTTGATCTAAAATACAACATAAAAATATAAAATCAATTATAGCTGTGTTTGTCTATCCAGCGTCGATGACTCCATAGCCACAGCGCGGGTTGCTTCCGTATATTATGTTCTAATAATTCAATATATGCATTGATGCATTTATTTTTCTCTTTGTGTGCTGGTCCTTGTTCAATGACTTTAAACGTCAATTCGTAATGTCCGCGTTTAGGTTTCCTGATTTCTGGATAAAGTACAGCCTGTTTCAGTTTAGCTGCAATGCGATCGCCTCCGACCATAAAATCAGTTTCTTGATTCATAAAAGTAGCGGTGTATCGTTGCGAATTGTGCTTGGGACTCTGATCACCAATAATACAATTGAGTGAAAGTACACCTTCATTTTTAAACCGCAATAACTCTTTATACCCCTGTTGTGATGGAATGCAATGGGTGCCAAATCGACTTCGAATCTGATACATCAATTTATTTATATACGAATTCGATAAGGGCTGGTAAAAGGTTGAGGTTGCAAAGCGTGTGTAATGGGGCGTGAATGAAAGCCATTCCCAATTGCCCATATGTGCGGTGTAGAGCACGATGCTCCTGTTTTCGAGATAAAAGGCTTCCAACATTTCGGGGTTAGTTATTTTAAAACGTTTGAGGATGGTTTTTTTAGAAATTGTAAGTGCCTTGATCGCTTCAAAAAGTACATCACAAAAATGATGATAGAATTCCTGTTCAATTGTTTTAAGTTCCGAAGGAGAAAGTGACGGAAATGAATTCTCTAAGTTTATTCGTACAATTTTTTTTCGATAATGAAGTATATAGTAGAAAAGGAAATAAAGGCAATCAGAAAGGAAATACACCAATGGAAAAGGAAGGATTGCGATAAGGTAGAGGGGGAGGTAAAACAATCTATTCATCTGAATTCCATTTAGAATTACAGCCTTGTTTTTTTATGGATTTGCAGCAAAATGTGGGGCCTGTTTTTGCTTCGTAGCCTACAGATGAATTTCTTTTGAGTATTGGGGTTAGTTGCATAGGGTAAAATTTGGTTTCGCAAAAATACAGAATAATTATAAAAGAACACCATGCTCTTTGTCTGTCAACAGATTATCCTTACATTTGCGCACTCTTATGATTAAATAGAACGAGAGTACATAAAGAAAATTAAGAACAACTTCTGTTGTTTTTCATTTAAAGTTCTATAAAACAACGGGATACAAATATTTATCGGCAATGGCTGAAGAAAATAATACACCGCAAGAGGCTACTGAGCAAGAAGCTCCACAAGAAGCCCAAGCACAACCTACTGCAAATAATGCAGAGGATTTCCTTTCAAACTTTAACTGGCATAATTACGAAGAAGGTATCGACATAATCGAAGATGCTCAATTATTGGAGTTTGAAACCCTAGTAAAAGAAAATTTTGTAGACACAGCAGATGAGGATGTGATTGACGGAACGGTAGTCTTTATGACAGAACGTGAAGCGATTATTGATATCAATGCAAAGTCTGAAGGAGTTATCTCGTTAAACGAATTTCGTTACAATCCCGACCTTAAGGTAGGAGATACAGTCGAGGTTATCGTTGATGCTCGTGAAGACAGAACAGGTCAATTGATTCTTTCTCACCGTAAAGCACGTGTGATTAAGGCATGGGATCGTGTCAACAATGCCAATGAAACAGGTGAAATCGTTAATGGTTTTGTTAAATGTAGAACCAAAGGAGGAATGATTGTAGATGTTTTCGGAATCGAAGCATTCTTACCAGGATCTCAAATCGACGTTAAACCAATCCGTGACTACGATCAATATGTAAATAAAACAATGGAATTCAAAGTGGTTAAAATCAACCAAGAATTCAAAAACGTTGTTGTATCGCACAAAGCCTTGATCGAAGCAGATATCGAAGAACAGAAAAAAGAAATCATTGGACAACTTGAAAAAGGTCAAGTTCTTGAAGGAACTGTTAAAAACATTACTTCATACGGAGTATTCATCGACCTTGGAGGTGTAGATGGATTAATCCACATTACAGACCTTTCTTGGAGTCGTATCAATCACCCGAATGAGATTTTGGAATTAGACCAAAAACTCAATGTGGTAATCTTAGACTTTGATGATAACAAATCTAGAATCCAATTAGGATTAAAACAATTGAGCGCTCATCCATGGGATCAATTGGGAGATACAATCAAAGAAGGTCAAAAAGTAAAAGGTAAAGTTGTTGTAATCGCAGATTACGGTGCATTTATCGAAATCGAAGATGGTGTTGAAGGGCTTATCCACGTTTCTGAAATGTCTTGGTCTACGCACTTGCGTTCGGCTCAAGATTTCGTGAAAGTTGGAGACGAAGTTGAAGCAGTTATCTTGACCTTAGATCGTGAGACACGTAAAATGTCTCTTGGAATCAAGCAATTGACTCAAGATCCTTGGACCGATATTACGGCTAAGTATCCTGTACAATCGAAGCATTCTGGAATCGTAAGAAACTTTACTAACTTCGGTGTATTCATCGAATTAGAAGAAGGAATCGACGGTTTAGTATACATCTCTGATTTATCTTGGACTAAGAAAGTGAAGCACCCATCAGAAATTCTGACGGTTGGCGATACAATCGAAGTTCTAGTATTGGAATTGGATGTTGAAGGACGTAAACTCAGTTTAGGTCACAAACAAACAATGGACAATCCATGGGATAAATACGAAACTGAATTTGCACTTGATACAACGCACAAAGCTGAATTAGCTGAAATCGTTGACAAAGGTGCGACCATCAACTTCAACGATCACGTTGTTGCTTTTGTTCCTTCACGTCACCTTGAAAAAGAAGACGGAAGCAAACTCGGATTGGGTGAAGAAATTGAATTCAAAATCATTGAATTCAACAAAGAATTCAAACGTGTAGTAGCATCTCATACAGCACTTTTCAAAGAAGAAGAGCGTAATAACATACGCAAGGCAACTAAGAAAATCGCTGCAAGTAACGCTGAAAAGACGACTCTTGGAGATCTAGATGCTTTAGCTGAATTGAAACAAAAGATGGAAGGGAAATAATCCTTTTTTCTTTAACTGTAAAAACCTCCTTTATTTAAAGGGGGTTTTTTTATGCCATAAATCAAGTGGGCTAGATAAAAAATAATATTTTTGTAGTATAAAACAAAAGGCATGCAACCCAAGTTACTTCTTAATGCACACCAAATAGACATTCTACTGCATCGCCTTGCATGTCAATTAATAGAACGCCACCTCGATTTTTCAAAAACAGTGCTTATTGGCTTACAGCCTCGGGGCGCTTTTGTTTTGGATCGCTTGATCGAGCTACTTACCAAAAACTACGGTATCATTGATATAACCCACGGGAAACTTGACACTACCTTTTTTAGAGACGATTTTAGAAGAACGGATAAGCCGCATGCGGCCAATGCAACCCAAATGAATGTTGCTGTCGAAGACAAATGTATTGTCTTTATAGACGATGTTTTATATACCGGACGAAGTATTCGAGCTGCTCTAACGGCAATTGAATCGTATGGACGACCAAGTGAAATAGAATTATTGACCCTTATTGATCGTCGTTTCAGCCGCCATCTTCCTATACAGCCCGACTATGTTGGACGTCAAATAGATTCCTTACAAAACGATAAGGTGGAGGTAAAATGGAAAGAAGTAACAGACGAAGATGCGGTATATTTGATTAAAGAAACCCTATGAGTGAATTAAGTGTAGACCATTTATTGGGAATAAAATACTTAAAAGAAGATGATCTTCATCTCATCTTTGAAACTGCGGATCACTTCAAAGAAGTAATCAACAGAAAAATAAAAAAGGTGCCCACCCTGCGCGATATTACAATCGCCAATCTTTTTTTTGAAAACAGTACTCGAACAAAGCTTTCTTTTGAATTAGCCGAAAAACGTTTAAGTGCTGATGTCATAAATTTTTCTGCAGCACAATCTTCCGTTAAAAAAGGAGAAACCCTCATCGATACGGTAAACAACATCTTGGCGATGAAGGTCGATATGGTGGTGATGCGTCACCCCAATCCCGGTGCGGCCTCTTTTTTGTCTAAGAATGTCGATGCCTGTATAATCAACGCAGGAGACGGAACCCATGAACATCCAACCCAAGCCTTGCTCGATGCTTTTTCAATACGAGAAAAATTCGGAGAGGTAGCGGGTAAGAAAATAGTAATAGTTGGTGACATCTTGCATTCACGAGTAGCACTCTCCAATATTTTTGCTCTCAAAAAACTAGGTGCAGAAGTGAAGCTCTGCGGACCTAAAAGTCTTTTGCCTAAGCATTATGAGTCTTTAGGTGTTGCGGTTGAACTGGATCTTAAGAAAGCCCTACAATGGTGTGATGCGGCGAATATGCTTCGGGTACAAAATGAGCGAATGGATAAAAGTTATTTCCCTTCCATCCGAGAGTATACGCAGCTTTATGGTTTGGGCCTTCCCCTTCTAAAAAGTTTAAATAAAGAAATTGTGGTCTTGCATCCCGGTCCAATCAATCGAGGTGTCGAAATCAGTTCTCAAGTTGCCGATTCTGACCAAGCCATCATTTTAGATCAAGTAGAAAATGGAGTTGCAATTCGCATGGCCGTGATCTACCTTTTAGCCTCAAAAATAATGATTCCTGCACAATGATTTTAAGTAAAGAAAACAACACCCTTGTATTGCGACTAGATGAGGAAAACATTAAAAACCCCAAGGCTTTTTGTTCCGATTACACCGAGAAAGCACAAGAGCTTGATGTTGTTTTTGATGCGCTGCAACTTCCAAATCTGAATGCACATAACGATGCACTTACCTTTGTTCTAGCAGCCTTCCAAAATGATGATTACTCCTGCGTTACCGTTGCTTTACCCAAACAATACAGGGACCTTCCAGAAACATGGGTTGTTGTCCCAACCCTAGAAGAGGCAGACGATTTCATCGAATTGGAGCGTATACAACGCGACTTAGGATTTTAGAATTATGCAATTAACCATCATCGGCTGTCATGCAGCAACTCCTCGTAAAAACTCTCAAACAACAGCTCAATTACTTGAAATAAAAGGGCACTTGATGCTTATCGACTGTGGAGAGGGTACGCAGATGCAGTTGCGTAAGTTGGGGGTCAAATTTGCTCGTATTCAGCATATTTTTATTTCACATCTACACGGAGATCATTTTTATGGCTTGATTGGACTGATCAGTACGTTTCGTTTACTGGGAAGAGAAGCTAATCTGCACATATATGGGCCAAAAGGAATCAAAGAAATCATTAGTCTACAACTTAAATTGGCTAAGTCTTGGACCGATTATGCGCTTTATTTTCATGAACTGGATGGTACAGGATCTGTAATTGTTTTTGAGGACGAGAAAGTCAAAGTTTCTACTGTTCCTCTGAATCATCGTGTGTATACGAACGGTTACTTTTTTGAAGAGAAAATCGGTCCACGCAAAATTAATAGTGAAGCTGCAAAAGTACATGGTGTTGAGGTTTGTGATATGGAAAACCTAAAAGCTGGAAAAGATTATTTGAATACTGCGGGTGAATTAATTTCAAACGCAGAGTTAACCTTAGACCCTGAACCCCCAAAATCCTATGCATTTTGTAGCGATACGGCTTATAAAGAAGACATCGTCCCCATCATTGCCAATGCAACGATGCTGTATCACGAATCTACTTTTTTGAAAAATCATCTCGATTTAGCCGCAAAAACCAAGCACAGCACAGCAGGACAAGCGGCACAAATTGCAGCTAAAGCCCAGGTTGGTGGGTTAATTCTTGGGCATTATTCTACCCGCTATGGTGATTTAAACGCATTTGTTGATGAAGCACAAACGTCTTTTCAAAACGTATATTTAGCTGAAGACAACAAGGTTTTTGAAATATAGCCCTCCCTTTTTATCTAAAGAAAAACGAATTTTACCTCCTTTCAAGGCTCAAAATTTAAATTTCTTTCTCGGTTATTGTAACTTGCAGTTATGAAGGAAGAGAACGACATCGGACACTTACGGAAGTCATACGAAAAAGGTGCCTTAGGCGATGATAAAAAAGCAATGCATCCAGCTGCGTTGTTTAAAGATTGGTTTGCTGCTGCTGATACTCATCCCGAAGTTGAAGAAGCCAATGCAATGAGTATTGCTACCATAGGCACAGATGGATTTCCAAAGGCCCGTGTGGTGTTATTAAAACAGTTTAGCTCGGAGGGATTCGTCTTTTACACCAATTATAAAAGTCAAAAAGGGCAAGCAATTGAAGCTTACAACAAAGTCGGTTTGACTTTTTTCTGGCCTGCAATGGAACGTCAAATTATAATTAAAGGTGTAGCTCAAAAAGTTTCAGAAGAAACTTCGGATGCTTATTTTTATTCTCGTCCGATAGGAAGTCAAATTGGAGCTGTTGTTTCTCCTCAAAGTCAGCCCATAGAGGACCGTACTTTTTTAGAAACTCGGCTCCAGAAATTTCAAGTGCAATACGAACAAGAAGAAATAAAACGCCCGGATTATTGGGGTGGTTTTTTAGTGGTACCCCATAGTTATGAATTTTGGCAAGGCAGACCCAACCGTTTGCACGATCGAATGGAATTTTCTTTAAATGAAAAAAAAATCTGGACATCAACACGTCTAGCACCCTAAAATGAAGAACCTGATATTTTTAAGACATGCTAAGTCCAGTTGGGACAGTCCGGTTTCGGATCGGAACCGACCGCTTTCAAATTCAGGTATACAAGCGATTCAGCAGGTTGCAATGCATTGGAACACTGTTTTTAGTGCTGCCCAGTGTATCATGTCCAGTCCAGCAAACCGGGCGCTACAAACAGCAACCATCTTAGCCCACAGTCTAGACTACGATATGAATAAAATTAAAATTGATGAAGCGCTGTATACGTTCAATTCCAGCGATTTACTCAAATACATTAAAAGGCTCGATGATGTTTATGATCATCTGCTGCTTGTGGGTCATAACCCTGCCTTTTCTGTAGTTACCCAAGAATTATCAGAGAATAACGTTCCGGAACTCAGTACTGCTTGTTGGGCACAATTGACCTTTGATGCCAACCGCTGGTCAGAAATTAAACAAGGAACATCCCTACATGGTTCTCCAAAATCGCTATCCAATTTATGAAAGAAATACAATCTAAACGATACGTCAACCGAGAAATAAGCTGGTTGGATTTTAATGCTCGGGTACTTCAAGAAGCATCAGAAAAGACCGTTCCTCTAATTGAACGACTTCGTTTCTTAGGGATTTTTTCTAATAACTTAGATGAGTTTTTTCAAGTCCGTTTTGCTACTGTTAAACGTATTTCTCAATCTGTTTTGACTGGGAAAAAAGCCCTCGGGGGGATTGCAGCGTCAGAGTTGCTCGAAGAAATAACACAAATTGTTATTGACCAACAACGGGAAAGTTTGGATATTCTTCAGGACATAGAAAATGAAATGGCAGACGAGAACATTATCTTTTTAAATGAAAAAGAAGTCCGCCCAGACCAAGAGCAATTTTTAAATAACTTCTTCATTGAAAAGGTTGGGCCAGCATTGGTGACCGTTATACTGCACGATCAAGAACAAGATTTAAGCGACAACAAAGCTTTTTTGGTAGTAACACTTACAGTCGACGAGCAAGGAGAGTCTTCCCCTCTATACGCTCTAATCGAGTTGCCAAAACAATTGGATCGTTTTGTAGTCCTCCCAAAAGATGGAGACAAGCAGTATGTAATGTTATTGGATGATTTGATTCGCTATAATTTTCATTTGATTTTCAACATGTTCAATTATTCTTCGATTGAAGCGCATATGGTCAAAATTACCCGTGACGCAGAACTTGATTTAGAAGAAGATGTAGGTAAAAGCTATGTAGAAAAGATCATGAATAGTGTGAAAGATCGTATGATTGGAGATCCGGTTCGCCTGGTCTATGATAAGACCATTCCTGAGGATACGCTGAATTTTATAATGAAAAAACTTGGCATCGGAACTACCGACAGTCTAATTCCAGGTGGGAGGTACCATCACCGAAGAGATTATATGAACTTCCCAAGTTTAGACAGAAGTGACCTAATGTATCCGTCTGTACCTCCTTTGCTGATTAAAGATTTGCGATTGGATGGTAATATTTTTAAATCCATTGCTGAGAAGGACTTTCTTCTTTATGCGCCTTATCACAACTTCGCGTATGTCATCAAATTTTTACGGGAGGCAGCCCTGGATCCTAAGGTGAGAACCATCAAAATAACCTTATACCGTTTGTCTCAAAACTCTCAGGTTGTTAGTGCCCTAATCAATGCAGCTAAAAACGGAAAGAAAGTTACCGTGCAAATCGAATTACAGGCTCGTTTTGACGAGAAGAACAACATCATCTTTGCAGAACGTTTGGAAGCAGCAGGCGTACAACTTATTTTTGGTGTTCCCGGATTGAAAGTACATACGAAGATCTGCTTGGTAGAACGAGAAGAAGGGAAAAAGTTCAAGCGATACGGTTTCATTAGTTCAGGAAACTTCAACGAAAGCACTGCTAAAATTTACACGGATTATACCCTCTTTACTACCCATCAAAAAGTATTGAAAGATGTTGGGAAGGTGTTTGGTTTTTTTGAAGTAAACTACAAGATAAATTCCTACAAACACTTGATCGTTTCTCCGCATTATACTGCTGTAGTACTGAACCGACTGATTGAAAATGAAATTGAAAATGCACTCCAAGGGAAACCAGCAAAAATTAAACTAAAACTCAACAGCATTACAAACAATAAAATCATAGAAAAACTCTATGAAGCCAGTAATGCAGGAGTTGAAATTCGCATGATCGTTCGGGGAGTTTGTTGCTTAATTCCCGGAGTTAAGGGGATGAGCGAACAGATCGAAGTCATTAGTATTGTCGATAAATACTTGGAACATCCCAGAGTTTATATTTTTGAAAATGGAGGGGAACCCAAGATGTATATTTCTTCAGCAGATTTGATGACCCGTAATATTGAAAACAGGGTTGAAGTTGCTTGTCCAATCTATGATTTGGATTTGCAAAAGCAATTATTAGACACCTTTATGATCAGTTGGAACGACAACGTCAAGGCTCGAATTTTAAATGGGCCGATCCAAAATAAATTCAAGAAAACAACAGGAAAACCTTTGCGCTCCCAGTGGGAAATGCACGAATACTTTAAAGCTCTATTGAAGTAATGAAAGTAAAAAAGTTAGCAGCAATTGATATTGGATCCAATGCAATTCGGATATTGATTACAAATGTAGTTCAAGAAGTAGGAGAGCACCCTGTTTATATGAAAAGTGAATTGATTCGAGTGCCCATTCGCTTAGGGCAAGATTCATTTACCGTTGGTGAGATATCAAAGAAAAACATGAAGCGGGTTGTAAACGCCATGAAGTCTTTTAAACTGATTATGAAAGTCTATGGTGTAAAACATTACATGGCCTGCGCTACTTCTGCTCTTCGCGAGTCTAATAATGCGGATGAACTCGTTGCTCGTGTAAAGAAAAAAGCAAAAATTAAGATTGAAGTTATTGACGGACGTAAAGAGGCAGAAATCATTTCCAATACTACGATATTAAACAACTTTGGTCAAAGTCAAAATTTCCTTTATGTTGATGTTGGTGGGGGAAGCTCAGAATTTAGTGTCCTTCAGAACGGAAAACGGATTGTTTCTAAATCGTTTAAAACGGGTACCGTTCGTATGCTCAATAACATGGTCAATGAAAAAGTCTGGCTCGAAATAGAAAAATGGATACGAACCCATACGGCAGGCATCGAAAATATAGCACTCTTAGGGTCGGGAGGAAACATCAACAAAGTTTTTAAACTTTCCAATACTAAAGAAGGGAAGCCGCTTACTTATATCAAGATCAATATCTTTTACCAAGATTTGAAAAAACTAAGCTATGATCAGCGGATTTTAAAATACAATCTAAACCTAGATCGTGCCGATGTTATTTTACCGGCATTAGAAATATACCTTAAAGCTCTAAAATGGAGCGGCGCAACCAAAGTATTCGTCCCTAAAATTGGCTTGGCAGACGGGATGATTAAGATGATGTATAAGAAGTATAACGCTTAAATCTACAGATCCAAATCGAATTCTTTTTTCAGTAAATCAAGAACAGGATTGATTTCCTTTAACCGTTCATATTTTTCTTCTGGAGTATAGATGAAATTCTTTTCCGTTAGTTCGTCAACAATAACCTTTACGGAGATGTCATAATTCTTTAAACTCGACCTGAGGTAGGGAACAAAGGCAGTGAATTCTCGCTCGAGTTCTACCTTGTTGAGATCTGAAGGAACGTTGAAATGAACTGTTGTATTATCAACGAGAGCAGGCTTACTTATTTTAAGGAGGGAGGCTATGTTTTGGTCTCCCTTTTTAAACTTCATTTTTTGATACGTATTCCAAAAGTCCAAGAGTTGCTCTTCTGTAAAGACCTCTTTAGGTAGGTCTTTTACAACTTCTGTTGGTTTTTGTTGTTGCTCCCAATCCTTTTTCTTTTTGATGCTAGAAAGAGACAAGCTCGAAACCTGATTGGATTGAAGCGAACTTATTGTTATTTGGGGTTTGGGAAGAACCTCTTTTGCTGGCTCAGCAGCAACGGCTTCGGCTGGTGGTTCGCTGCTTGCTTTAGGGGCTTCAGTTTTTGGTGCTGAAGTTACTGGGTTTGTTTGGGAGGGATTGAGTTTATGGGTTGGGATTAGCTGCCCTTTTTTTTTTCTCCATAAAAGTGGAGTGAGGCTAGCTGCATGATACACAATTCGACGTGTAAGCGTTTGTTGTTGCTGTTTTTGAAATTCAGTTCACAGCTATGAGCCAAATCAATTGCATCCATCAGATGGCTCAAATTGAGTTTTGTTGCCTGATCTGCATAAGCTTGTTGCAAGCTTTCACTTATTTCGAGTAGGGGGATTGTCTTCGGGTTTTTACTTATCAGTAAATCTCTAAAATGAGAAGCAAGTCCTGATACGAATTGATGTCCTTCTATTCCCTTTTGGAGAATGGTGTCGAATTGTATTAAACCTTCGGGGATGTTGTTTGCTATGAGGTGATCTGTAAATTCTAAATAAGCACCCTTATCTAAAATATTTAGATTTTCTGCAACAGCTTCTGCAGTCAAATTCTGATTACAAAAACTACTCATTCGATCGAAAATAGACAAGGCATCACGCATGGCGCCGTCTGCTTTTTGAGCAATCAAATGCAGGGCTTCATCTTCGTAGGTAATTCCTTGCTCTTTGGCTAAATCTGCCAAGTAGTTTTGTGTGTCGCTGGCCGTAATCCTTTTGAATTCGAAGATTTGACAACGGGAGAGTATGGTGGGTATTATTTTGTGCTTTTCGGTAGTAGCTAAAATAAAGATTACGTGTTTTGGAGGTTCCTCTAAGGTTTTTAAAAACGCATTGAAGGCCGCAGTAGAGAGCATATGCACCTCATCAATGATATACACTTTGTGCGTTCCCGTTTGTGGTGGAATCCGAACTTGATCGTTGAGGCTTCGTATGTCGTCAACGGAATTGTTTGAAGCCGCATCGAGTTCGAAAATATTGAAAGCGAAATCCTGATCAGGATCTATGTTTTCGTGATCTTTGCTGTTGATTTGCTTAGCTAGAATACGAGCACAGGTTGTTTTTCCAACGCCCCTCGGTCCACAAAAAAGTAAGGCCTGTGGCAGTTGATTCTTAAGAATAGCATTGCGTAAAGTCTCGGTAATAGCCGATTGCCCAACAACATCTTTGAATTGTTGTGGACGATATTTTAGAGCAGATACTACAAAGGGTTCCATATCCCATAAAAGTAAAAAAATCTAAATGGATATTCGACTATACTGCTTCAAAATAACATCTAAATTATTAACATAATATGTACCTTTGCGCAAGCAGGTCTCTTATCGCTGCTCATCCTAGATGAGGGGAGGAAAGTCCGGACACCATAGAGCAGTATAGCGGGTAACGCCCGTCGTTCGCCTCGGCGAATAGGACAAGTGCAGCAGAAAGTATGTACAGGTAAGGCTGTAGTGAAACCAGGTAAACTCTATACGGTGCAACGCCAAGTAAATTTGCGCTTGAGAGCGGCTCGTTCGATGTAAAAGGGTAGGCGGTTTGAGCTTTTGAGTAATCAAAAGCCTAGATAAATGATAAGACTCGACAGAATCCGGCTTATGGCCTGCTTTTTTATTCAAAAAAACTAAACGTATTGCTACCATAATTTCGGGAAGACTCAAAATTTGGGTGTTCATCTAATTTATATTGTTTAGAATGTTCTACCACAAGTTGCCCGCCTTCCTTCAGCCAGTTGCCCTCAAAAACTAGAGTAACGAGTTTTAAGAACTCTTCTTCTGGAAGATCATAAGGAGGATCTGCGAAGACTACATCAAAACTTTGGTGCGGTTTTTTGAGGTAATCAAAAACATTTTTACACACTACGGCAACATTCAAATTGAAATGAGTGCTGGTCTCTTCAATGAAACGCGTACAGTATTTGTTTTGATCTACCGCAACAATATTGCTCACACCTCTAGAACCAAATTCATAACTGATGTTACCTGTACCCGAGAATAAATCCAACACTCGAATTTCACTAAATTCAACCCAATTGTTTAGTATGTTGAATAAGGCTTCTTTGGAACGGTCGGTGGTAGGACGAACGGGTAGCTTTTTGGGAGCTGTAATTCGCCTTCCTTTTAAGGAACCAGAAATAATCCGCATCAGCCTATTTTGTTTTCTAAAAACGGAACAGGATGTTTCGTCTGATGATTTTCTGAGGGAGCATCCAGAAAAATAAGGTCGTTGTGATACTCTTGAACCCCTTGGTAGTATTCTGCAAAATGATCGTATTCTCCTAGGAAAGCTAATTTAAAACCCTCTGGTTTTAAGTAAAACTGTTCGGTAATATAAAAAAGATAGTATAAAAACTCATCCAGCTGTTGTTGCTCAAAAGAATTGAAGAACAAAAGCTGTGCCCCTTGAAAGAGAAATAACTCAAATGCACCCTCTCTTATATGAACGAATAGCTGCTTTTTGGGAGTTCCCATCGAGAAATCTGTCAACGGAGCGAGCAAGGTAGTGGTGGCATGTTTTGCTTCAAGGGTAGGGAATAGTTCTTTTAAGACTGCCCATTTTTGTTCATCCCTTGAATACACTACAACCTGATTGTAGGGCTCCAACAAATCAAATACAACCTGTTGATTTGATTCTATAGTTAATCCTTTGGATAAATAAAACGCTGCATTTTCTTTTTCAAATAATTCTAAAGGAACAATACTTGAAAGTCCCTCTAAGTGGATTAGATACACTGTTTCAGAAACCAATTCTTCTTGGTCTAAAAAATCAGATATTGCCTTGGGGTCAATAGTGCTTGAATCCTCTACTGGATAGAAACAGGATTTCTTTTGGGTACAAAAAGAAAATCCATCCCTGAGTACAAGGATGGATAAATCATTTGGTTGATGTTTGTTAGTTTTTAGGACCATCAAATAAAGAAGGCCAGTTACCGTTTTCGCTTACGTCTGTCAATGAGCCCAATACAATGTCTGGACCATTTACACCGTCAACAGAAAATGTTTCGTTCTCTTGCTTTAACAAGTCTTTATTCTGATCGTGTAAAATCACGCTTTTTGAAACCTTAACTTCAAATACAGGAACGCTATATCCATTCTTGTCAATGATATCTGCTTTGATTGAAAATTCTGCATCGATACCCTCTACTGGTACTTTTCTTAAATCTGCATAATCTGTTGAGTTGCGGAATAAGGAATCTTTAACTGGGATGAAACCTAGCGTATCAACAACAATAACTTCTTTTAACATATCAATACGATATATTTTGTCGTATTCAAGATAAGAAGAATCGCGTTTTTGAATCAAGGTAAAAATACCATTATCAATAAAACTAACTAAGCTATCGAAATTGTCAGCGTAATAACCTTTAACATCTTTATGAGCAATCTCTGCTTTTCTAATTTCCTTGAGACGAGAAATTACATCTGCGTAACGCTCGTTTTTAGTTTCGTTAAAATTTATAGGACCATTGATCGAATCGTATATCTTATAGCTAAAAAATACAATTAGAATCCAAAGTACAGCATGTAGTGCAATCTTCATTATTTTAATTTTTGTTGAAAACAAATCTACAATTTTTTTTTATTCATGAAAGTATTTAGGAAATGAATTATCTTCCCGAAAATTAATAATCAAAAATGGATTCTTCAGAATTTAAAAAACTACTAAGTAAAAGATTCCCTTTTGATGCTACTGATTCTCAAAAATTCTGGTTGGAATCGATTGTTGATTTTTTATATACAGCCGATAAAAATGTTTTGTATTTGCTCAAAGGTTATGCAGGTACAGGAAAGTCTACACTCATAGGACACCTGGTTAAACTCCTCCATAAGGCCAATTACAAAGCAGTATTGATGGCTCCTACAGGCCGTGCAGCAAAAGTAATTGCAAATTATTCGGGTAAAAAAGCATTTACGATTCACAAGCAAATTTATTTTACCAAGACAGAAAAAGGTTCAGGTGTGCAGTTTGTATTAAAACCCAATAAATACAGAAACACTCTCTTTATTGTTGATGAAGCGTCTATGATTGGTGATGATCGCCAGAATGCTAAGTTATTTGAGAACGGATCTTTATTAGATGATTTGATGCAGTATGTTGATGCGGGAACCAACTGTAAGTTACTTTTGGTGGGAGACCCGGCACAGCTTCCTCCGGTACACCTATCAATAAGCCCTGCTTTGGACGGGGAATACTTAGAAAATAAATTCAACAAAACGGTCACCGAATGGGAGTTGAAAGAAGTTGTCCGTCAGCAAAAAGATTCGGGGATTTTAGGAAATGCAACACAACTGAGAAGGCAGATGGATGAAGAAGATTTTGATTCATTTTCATTTGACCTTACTGTTGCTGATGATGTACAACGCCTGCAGGACGGAAATGAAATTCTGGAATTACTCGATGATGCACTTCGAAATGGAGGTCTAGAAGAAACTGTTTTTATTGTTCGTTCAAACAAAAGAGCCAATTTATACAACCAACAAATTAGAGGGAGGATTTTATTCTTGGAAGCCGATTTGTCTGTTGGTGATCAGTTGATGGTAGTTAAAAATAATTATTTTTGGTTGGAAGCAGAATCTGATCCTGGTTTTATTGCCAATGGGGATTTGGTTAAAGTACTTCGTATTTTCAGTCATCACGAACTGTATGACTTCAAATTCGCAAAGGTTGAAGTTCAGTTGGTTGATTATCCAGACGAAAAACCTTTTGAAACGGTCCTCTTATTGGATACGCTAAGTTCGGAAAGTCCATCCCTGACTTATGAAGAAGGAAATCAGTTGTACCTAGCTGTTCAAGAAGATTATCAACACCTCAGTACAAAGTACAAACGTTTTTTAGCAGTAAAAAACAATCCTTATTTTAATGCCTTACAAGTGAAATACTCCTATGCCATCACCTGTCACAAGTCGCAAGGAGGCCAATGGAAAAATGTTTTTATCGAGCAACCCTATTTACCCGATGGTCCCGATTTGAGTTATTTTAGATGGCTCTATACCGCTTTGACTCGGGCTCAAACTAATTTGTATCTCGTAGGGTTTAAGGATGATTTTTTCAAGAAATAATAACGATCTGAAGCCATAATTAAGTCAACACTTAGTATTTTTGATATCCACAAGCACCCTATGAAAATAATTGCCGTTATTCCAGCTCGTTACCACGCTTCTCGTTTTCCAGGAAAACTGATGCAAAAACTAGGGGATACTACTTTGATTGCACATACCTATAAAAACGTGCTTGCCACGGGCTTGTTTTCGGAAGTCCTGGTGGCAACCGATAGTGATGCAATTCAGAGTGAAATCGAAAAACTTGGCGGGCTAGTTTTTAGAAGCTTAAAAGAACACGAATGTGGCAGTGATCGTATTGCGGAGGCAGTTTTGAATCACCATGTGGATGTTGTAGTCAATATCCAAGGCGATGAGCCGTTTTTAAATCAACCGAGCCTCAAATCACTCCTGAAGGTCTTTAGAGAGGATGTTGATCAACAGATTGATCTGGCTTCTTTGATGACTCCCCTGAGAGAAAAAGAAGAAATTGAAAATCCCAACAATGTAAAAGTGATTGTTGATCAACAGAATTGTGCGCTTTATTTTTCTAGAAGCCCTATACCGTATTATCGTTCAACTGACCTTCCTCAAAATTATTACAAACATCTAGGAGTTTACGCTTTTAGAAGGGAAGCTTTACTTCATTTTAGTGCCTCAAAAATGACTCCTCTGGAGCAAGCAGAGAAAATAGAGTGTATCCGCTATTTGGAGCAGGGAAAAAAAATGAAAATGGTTGTTACGCATCAATCGGCCATTGGAATTGATACCCCTGAAGATTTAAAAAAAGCGGAGCATTTTTTAAATAACCCTTCTTAAGTACTGAAATATGTTTCGCTTTTTCGCAAATTTAATATTAATTAAGATTCTGAAATGGAAGGTTGTCGGGTCTTTTCCTAAAATTCCAAAGTTTGTAATTGCCGTTTTCCCGCATACGAGTAACTACGACTTCTTTGTCGGCATCTTCATACGAAGCGTATTGAGAGAAGAAATTAATTATGTGGGAAAGAAAGAATTATTCAATCCGTTAACTTCTTGGTTTTTTAAAGGTTTGGGTGGAGCTCCATTGAGTAGAGAAGGAAATCAGAATGTGGTAGAAAGCATTGTGAAAATTTACAACCAGAGAAAAACGTTCCGTTTAGCCATTGCTCCGGAAGGAACACGCAAGCCCGTTAGTGAATGGAAAACGGGGTTTTATTATATCGCAAAGGGCGCACAAGTTCCTATACTTTTGGTTGGGTTCGATTATTCAAAAAGGACCATACATTTTTATCCTTTATTTACTCCAACAGACGATATCAAAAAAGATTACAAAACCATGAAAAGTTATTTTGTTGGGATAAAAGGTAAAAATCCCGAAAACGGAATTCTTAATCTGTAAGATCTAAATTGTGGTACACATTCATCACATCGTCGTCTTCTTCAATTTTTTCGAGTAATTTTTCAACTTCTTCCACTTGTTCTGGATTCAATTTTGTCAGCGTTTGTGGAATACGTTCAAAGCCTGAAGATAAAATTTCGAAAGAGCGGTGTTCCAATTCTTTCTGAATGGCACCAAATTGTTCAAAAGGACCGTATAGTAAAATACCATCTTCGTCAGCAAATACCTCTTCAACACCAAAGTCAATGAATTCTAATTCCAATTCTTCTGGCTCTATGTTTTCAGGATTGATTCTAAAGTTACAGGTACGATCGAACATGAATTCTACAGAACCCGATGTACCCATATTTCCGTTGGCCTTGTTGAAATAACTTCTAACGTTGGCAACCGTTCTGTTGTTGTTGTCTGTTGCAGTTTCAACTAAAACAGCAATACCAAAAGGAGCGTATCCTTCAAATAAAACTTCTTTATAGTTTTCTGTATTTTTATCCGATGCTTTTTTGATGGCACGTTCAACATTGTCTTTCGGCATGTTGGCCGCTTTAGCATTTTGAATTACAGCGCGAAGGCGTGCGTTATTATCAGGATCGGGACCACCATCTTTTACAGCAATTACGATATCCTTTCCTATACGAGTAAAGGTTTTGGCCATTGCTGACCAACGCTTCATTTTTCTTGCTTTTCTAAATTC
>DLQQ01000060.1 GCA_002477625.1 Candidatus Arcticimaribacter sp. UBA7428 | reverse complement strand
GTAATACCTTCTAAAGATAAACCCGCAACGTTCGGAATTCCTAATTTTATTCCAAAGGAAAGTCTTTTTACTTTATAGATTTCAATAGAATCTGTTTCTTGAAAATCTTCGATCTCAAAAGTGTCCGTTGTATTGTCTATTTCTTGCCCAAAACTAAGCAAACAAACCAGGCACAAAGGCAGGAGGAAATAATATTTCATGAATATAGTTTAGCAGGAATAGATTATTCCTCAATAAGTTTTATGCGTTCCGCTCTGTTGGCCAGCTCCCAAGCTGTAGCGAAAATTAATCGCGCTCTGGTTTCCATCAAATCAAATTCAATTTTTTCAACGGTATCGGTTGGTTTGTGATAATCATCGTGTGTACCGTTGAAATAAAAGATAACGGGAATATTATTTTTGGCAAAATTGTAATGATCACTTCTGAAGTAAAAACGATTTGGATCATCGTGTGCATTGTAGGTGTAATCTAAATCAATGTTTACAGTTACCTTATTTACTTGTTCAGAAATTTCATGCAGTTCTGTACTCAAACGATCAGAACCGATCAAATAGATGTAGTTGGGGTTGTTGCTTACGCGTTTTGGATCTGTGCGACCCACCATATCGATATTTAAATTCGCAATAGTATTGGCCAAAGGATAGAGCGGATTGTTTGCATAATAGGCTGACCCTAAAAGTCCTTTTTCTTCACCAGTAACATGCAGAAAAATAACGGATCTTTTTGGCCCTTTTCCATCTGCAACAGCTTTTTGAAACGCTTCAGCGATTTCGAGGAGGGTTACTGTTCCAGAGCCATCATCATCAGCACCGTTGTTGATCTCTCCTTCGTGTGCCCCGATATGATCGAGGTGAGAAGAAATAACAAGATACTCTTCTGGTTTTTCTGAGCCCTCAATAATCGCTACAACATTTTCGGTATCAATTTCTTCTCCTTTGATATTCAAGGTCATTTTCTGAAAGTAATCTTCACTTCCAGCAGCTGCTTGAATTCCTCGAGATTCATAAAACTCCTTCAAAAAGGTAACGGCTCTTTTCTGACCTAGGGTTCCTGTTTCTCTTCCCTGAAAAAAGTCGGAAGCATAAACGTATAATAATTGTCTTAAATCTTCGGATTCAATGGTCGAAGCATATGCATCCGATGTAGGTGTTTGTGCAAACCCTATGCTGGTACATAGGAGAAATGCTAGCAGATTAATTTTTTTCATAGTATCAATTGGTTATTGGTTTTAAAATTAATTCAGCAATGCCGTTCCATAAAGCAATCCTATGGTTTAGTGCAGTTTTGGAAGCTACAAGGGCCTCTTCCCATTTTACGGGCTCATCTTCACACAATTCTTGAATCATCTTCAAAGCCATAGGCCCATGTTCTCCAGAATCGACTTCTATATGTCGCTCAAGGTAATAAATCAAATGACTTAAATCAAGATCCGAATCGTTATCAATGTTTTTGATCATTTCAATGAACATGTCGGGAATTAAATCTTCCCTACCAAAAGTAAAAACAGCAGCAACAACATGGGTTTTATTGGATTCAATTACTTCGAAGGTGAATTTTAAAAATTCTTTAATGTAGTTTGGAAGTTCTGCCGATGCGATGTGTTGCTGAATGGATGAAGATTCAGAAAGTGTACTCAAGAAATGGTTCATTGCGCTGGTCGATGCACCAACTTGTTCCATGGACTCGAGATACATTTCAAAATGACTCATAGGGACACCATCTTTGTTGATATCCGTTTCCTCGCCCCATACAATTTCATTGATCAGTCGTCCTGCTGATGGCATGGTATGCGGCACCCAAGGTAGGGTAGTTGTTGTAAGATCTACTTGTAGCTTTTTGACTAAAGACATAAAATCCCAAACGGCGTATACATGGTGTTCCATAAAGACTTGAAGGTCTTCCTGGCTTTTCATCATTTTGTATAAAGGATGGTTGATTAACTGTACCTTTAGAGTCTCAATTTCATTTTCAATTCGGTTGATCATTATGCTCTTCTATAATTTTGAGCAAAGATAGTAGTAATCCTTTTATTGGAAAAAATTTTCGAACTTTGAATTCAATTATTATGGAAGAAATTTTTTCTTTTTTATTGGCATCCCTGATGCTGACCCTTGCGCCGGGGCCAGACATTCTTTTGGTGTTTAGTGAAAGTTTAACCAAAGGGTCAAAGTCTGCCTTGATACTAGCCGCAGGATTGGTTTGTGGTTTACCCTTTCACACCTTGGTTCTTGTTTTGGGCTGGGGCCAGTTTATTGCTTTATATCCCAATTTGATTGTTCTACTTAAAATTTGCGGAGCACTCTATTTTATACACCTCGCGATTCAAACCTTCAGGAATTTAAAAATAGAAGTCCATCAAGCCCCTTTAATCGAAAAAAAACCTTTTTCTGTTTTTAAAAAAGGACTTTTAATGAATCTATTAAACCCTAAAGTCAGCTTGTTTTTTTGGCTTTTCTTTCCTGGGTTTTTATTTCACGAGACACTTGCTCATAGTACTCAATACGCAATTTTAGGGGGGCTGTTTATACTCCAAGCAATTGTAGTTTTCACATTCGTTTCCATAGCAGCCGCTTCGCTTATTGCTCCAATAGTACGTGATTCTAAAACAATATATTGGATGAATTTCGGCCAAGGAATCCTTTTGATGGGCATTGCGATTTACCTTCTATTCTAGACAAAAACGTATCTTTATCCAATGAAAAGGCCTGTTCTTATTGAATGTCCCCGAGATGCTATGCAAGGTATTAAAAAGTGGATACCTACGGAGGCAAAAATCAACTATGTACAATCCCTATTGGCAGTTGGTTTTGACGTTATCGATGTTGGTAGTTTTGTGTCACCTAAAGCAATCCCTCAAATGCGAGATACCGCTGAGGTGCTTCGTAATATCGATACAGCAGAGAGTAAATCAGAATTATTGGTTATTGTTGCTAACCTTAGAGGAGCTCTGGAGGCCGTTAAGTTCAAGTCAATTTCATACATAGGTTTTCCACTTTCAGTTTCAGAAAATTTTCAAATGCGTAATACCCATAAAACACAAGAAGAAGCACTTGTGTTGTTGGATGAACTGCTAAAGCTTTGTGCAGATTCTGGAAAAAAGCTGGTGGTTTATTTATCCATGGGTTTTGGAAATCCCTACGGAGACCCGTGGTCAGTTCCCATTGTAATGAATTGGATTGATCTTTTGGTTGCGAAAGGAGTACAAATCATTTCACTTTCCGATACCGTAGGAACTGCAAAAGCAGAAGACATCAGTCAAATATTCAAAGCGTCAATTGTGCAGTATCCAGCAATTGAAATTGGCGCTCATTTTCACACCCAGCCCCAGAATGCTTTTAATAAAATTAAGGCAGCTTATGATGCTGGTTGCATTCGATTTGATGGAGCAATAAAAGGATTTGGCGGTTGTCCTATGGCTGCCGATGATTTGACTGGAAACCTACCCACAGAAAAACTACTTTCATTCTTCAATCAGCAAAAAACACCACTGAATATCAACCCAATTCAATTTGAGTACGCTTATAATCAAGCACTTAATATCTTTATTTAAATTTAATCTAAATAAACTTTGTGATTTGTTCTCTGCATTATATATTTGCATTATTATTTTTAATCAATCTAAATAAGCATAATGAGAGAATTCTTAATAACAGTAATAACGTTATTTTCTTCCTTTGGTTTTGCACAACAAATCCAACCTCAGATTACACAACAAGATAGTATTTCAAAGACTCCGATTCAGATTAACGGTTATCAAAGAATCATGTCCAATCTTGATGCAATTCCTCAGGGGGTTACCCTAGGAGGTTATGGCGAAATTTTGTACAATCAACCCGATAATGCAAACGGAGAATTAGATGTACAGCGATTGGTGCTTTTATTTGGTTATAAATTTGACGAACGTGTTCAGTTCATCACAGAAATTGAATTTGAGCACGTAAAAGAAGTATATGTAGAGCAAGCTTTTATTAATTACAACCTTACCGAAGGGCTAAACCTTAGAGCTGGATTAATGCTTGTCCCTATGGGAATTATAAATGAATTTCATGAGCCTACAACCTTCAATGGTGTTGAGCGCCCAAGTCTTGACAATGCAATCGTACCAACGACTTGGAGAGAGATTGGGATTGGAGCTTCGGGTCGATGGGATGCCTTAGGTTTGCGTTATCAAGCTTATATTTTCAATGGATTTTTGTCACACGATGGAACTGAGGGTAAATTAAAAGGAAGTAATGGTCTAAGAAGTGGTCGTCAAAAAGGAGCAGAGTCTACTGTGGATCAATTTAATTTTTCTTCAAAAGTGGATTACTATGGGATTCCAGGACTCCGTCTTGGGCTTTCCGGATACTTTGGAAGAACACAGGCTGCAGACGATCAAGCAGGCATACTTGGAAGCACGGTAGGGGTTTCGATGATCGGGCTAGATGCTCGTTATCGATTGAGAAAGTTTTCTACCCGAGGTCAATACATTCATGCTAAGCTTGCGGATTCAGATCAATACAACAGCTTAACAGGCAAAGATCTTGGGGAAGAAATTTCTGGATATTATCTTGAAGTTGCTTATAATTTACTCCCTTCTTCAAATGTACAGCGTTTAGACGGCTTTGTTCGTTATGAAGACTTTAACACACATGCTGCAACAGCAGGTGCTTTGGTCCAAAATCCAGCCTTTCACAGAAAAGAATGGACTACGGGATTATCCTATCATTTATCTCCTGGATCTGTTTTTAAAGTAGATTATCAATGGAAATCAACCGGCCTTTCAGACTCCACATATGGGCAGTTCAATATGGGAGTTGGAGTTTGGTTTTAAAGTTTATTTAAAATTAATCTAAATAAAATTGTTCCTTAGAAAGAACTAAAATATATTTGCAGTCATGATCCGTTTTCTATCATTTTTGAGTCTATCCGTTACTTTTTTAATGAGTGCTTCGCACCTGTCTCACAGTGAAGCCGTTTCCAAAAGAATTCAGAAAAAAGTACAGAAAGAAATCAAGAATGTTTTTAAAGTTGAAGCCTTCAATTTAGAAGAAAATCCTTTTCAAATTCCAGCTAATAATTTCCTACAAGCCAGCTCCTTTCAAGAGATACACGTACAAGATGTGCTCCAAGGTTATGCCTTTATTGGAACTGCTCCCAGTAAAACAGACAGTTTTGAGTACCTCGTATTACTCGATAAAGACCTTGTAATTTTAAAAGCGAAAGTATTGGTTTATCGAGAGGATTATGGAGGAGAAATTGGAAGTAAACGTTGGTTATCTCAGTTCATATCGAAGAATAGGGATTCTATCCTGGGTTATGGAAAAGAAATCACTGCAATTTCTGGAGCTACGATCTCTGTTAAATCGATGACAGCATCCATCAACCACTTTCTGTATTCCTTAAAAGAGTTTAATCAAGAAACTTCCTCATAAATGACGTTTCCAAACTATATCGCAACACTTCCAAAGCCCGTCAAAATGTTTTTGTTTGCGTTTTTAGTTGCCTTATCTGTTGGTTATTTCTCAGGACTTAATTTTGTTAGACAAACTGAGAGCACCACTCCACAGGGCGTTATAGAAAATTACAACGGTAATGAAGATGTACCTGAGGCAGAAACCATGAAGTTTAAAAAAGGGAAGCGGGAAATGTTGACCATCATTCATACGCACATACTGTCTATTTCCTTTATTTTTTTCATGTTGGGAATTCTCGTTTGGGGAACAGAGCAATCCGTCAAATTCAAGACATTTTTAACGATTGAGCCTTTTGTTTCCGTCCTGCTTACTTTCGGTGGAATTTATATGTTGTGGCTAGGCTATTCATTCTTTTCTTATGTTGTGATTTTTTCTGGGACCTTAATGACCTTGAGTTATGTCTTGGGTGTTTTTGTTGTTTTGAAGGATATTTTTAAATAAAACCAGAGAATAGTACTGTTTAACGCGTATTATTCCATAATTTTGCTTGCAACTAATTTCTAAGCAGTTGCTATGATTTCAAATAATCCAAAATTTGTCGAACAAGGTCTAACCTACGATGATGTACTTCTCGTTCCCGCATATTCAGAAGTTTTACCACGTGATGTAAAAATCAATACAAAGTTTTCTAGAAACATCCCGCTAAATATTCCTATAGTTTCTGCAGCCATGGATACGGTAACAGAAAGCCAAATGGCAATTGCTATGGCTCGAGAAGGTGGAATTGGCGTTCTTCATAAGAACATGACCATTGCAGAGCAGGCTGCCAAAGTGCGGATGGTAAAACGTTCGGAGTCTGGAATGATTTTAGATCCTGTTGTCCTTCCTTTAACGGCAATAGTTGCAGATGCGAATAGAAACATGACCCAGTATAAGATTGGTGGAATTCCAATAGTAGACGAAGAGGGTAAATTGAGTGGGATCGTAACGAATCGAGATTTACGATTTGAGAAAAATGATCAACGCCCAATAACAGAGGTTATGACTTCTAAAAACCTAATAACGGTTAAGGAAGGAACTTCGTTGTCCGATGCGGAAGAGATTTTACAAAAACATAAAATAGAAAAATTACCTGTAATTGATGAGAATCGAAACTTAGTTGGTTTGATTACATTCAGAGATATAACAAAGCATACCACTAAGCCCATTGCGAATAAAGATGCATTTGGAAGACTTCGTGTTGCTGCAGCTGTTGGTGTAACTGCCGATGCAGTTGAACGAACACAAGCCCTTGTAAACGCAGGAGTTGATGCAATAGTAATTGACACAGCTCACGGCCATACTAAAGGTGTTGCTTCGGTTTTAAAAGAAGTTAAAGCTTCGTTCCCCGATCTTGATGTAGTTGTTGGAAATATAGCTACTGGAGCCGCTGCAAAATACTTAGTTGATTTGGGAGCCGATGCCGTAAAAGTTGGTATTGGACCAGGGTCTATTTGCACGACGCGAATTATAGCAGGAGTAGGATATCCCCAATTATCAGCTGTTCTTCAAGTCGCGGAAGCGATCAAGGATAGTGGAGTACCCATTATTGCTGATGGTGGTATACGATATACTGGAGATATTCCAAAGGCAATTGCAGCTGGAGCATCGTGTGTGATGTTGGGAAGCTTACTGGCTGGTACAAAAGAATCCCCAGGAGAGACCATCATTTTCGAAGGTCGAAAATTTAAATCTTATCGGGGTATGGGTTCTGTAGAAGCTATGAATAAAGGGAGTAAGGATCGTTATTTTCAAGATGTTGAAGACGACATCAAAAAATTAGTCCCGGAAGGTATTGTAGGTCGTGTGCCATATAAAGGAGAACTTGTAGAAAGTATCCATCAGTTTTTAGGAGGCTTAAAAGCGGGGATGGGGTATTGTGGTTCAGCTAATGTTGATGAATTAAGAGAGCAAGGAAAGTTTGTTCAACTAACAGCTTCGGGAATTAGAGAAAGTCATCCGCATAATATTCAAATCACCAAGGAAGCCCCAAACTACAGTCCATGATTTTTATTGGGTTGAATTGAAATTTAATCGACTAGTTTGCGATTAACTTGTAGGTTTTGACATTGGTTTCGGTTTCAATACGCACGATGTACATATTGCCGGATTCCAAGGCAACAGGTTTTTTGAAATTTGCCAGGGTTTCGTTGGAGAAGCGAGCAATCTCATTTCCAATGATACTGTAAATTTGAATCGATCCAGTACCCATTAAACCATCTATTTGGATTTGGCCATTGCTGTAAAATAATTTTACAATATCTTGAGTTGAAATTGAGCTTGCAGAAGAAATTAGCGGAGGGGAATTGCTGTACACTTTAGGGAAAGCGAGAAGTAAAATTAATAATAAAGAATACGTACTGGTTTTCATTCTTTCAATTATACATGCAAGTTATTAATATTGTTGTTAATAAAAAAGGATTTATAAACAATTAACACACTGTTTAGTAGTGGTTTAATAAAGTTATTAAGAATTTTAACATAAAAAGGTGTCAAATGACACAATAAATTTATTTTTTCTCGTTGTTATCGTTTAACAAATTTATGCAAAAAGCAAGCCAATTTATTCGATCCAAAGTTCAACCTCTTTTTTTATATTGGATAGGAGCTGTAACCTTCCTTTTCTTTTTTGTTAGTGGTTGTGATCAGTTGTATAGTGAAAAGCAAGATGTTGTTTTAGCACGTGCTGGTAATTCCTATTTATATCGTTCTGAACTTAGAGAAAACATCACTGTTTTTTCATCTAAAACGGATAGTATTATTCAATCTGAAAACTACATCAACAACTGGGCACGGAAGCAACTTCTCTTTGATCAAGCCATCATCAACCTCGACATTGAAACTCAAAAGGAACTGGATGAATTAGTGAATTCATATCGTTCGGATTTGTGGAGTAGGAGTTATAAAGAATTCATTGTAAAATCGAATATTGACACGGTGATAAGTAAGGCAGAAGTTGAGGCTTTTTACCAAGAAAATCAAAACAACTTCCGGTTGAATGAAATTATGGTCAACCTCCGCTACATTGCTTTACCTTCAGAAAACATTGATTTATTGGAAATTAAAAATAAGCTGATTCGTTTTCAGGAAGAAGATGTTCGTTTTTTAGATTCGCTCACCTTCCAATTCAATTCATACGAACTCAAAGACTCGTTGTGGCTTGCAAAAAGAGAATTAATTCGGACACTTCCTATAATCAACGAAGATAACTTTGAAGACTACCTAAAAAAATCACAATTTTTTCTTGTTGAGGATGCTTTCGAAGTATATTTGCTTTTTGTAAACGATTATATTTTACGAAACGAAGTTGCTCCCCTGGTTTCGGTAGAAAACACAATTCGTAAAATCGTTTTCAACAAAAGAAAGCTTGATTTTATTAAACAATTTGATAAAGAAATACTACAAGATGCAATACAAACAAAGAAATTTCAACTCTACCGTTAAAACTGCTTTGCTGCTTTTCACAGCTTTTGTTTTTAGTGTACAAACTTTTGCTCAAGGCCCTCTTGAAATTAAGAGTAGTTTCAAACGAACCAAGATTGATGGGGTTTCCGCTGTTGTGGGAGACTATGTGATTTTAGATTCTGATATAGATAAAACCTTAGTCGATATGAAGTCGCAAGGGATTCCTACCGATGGCATCGAACGTTGCCAGCTTTTGGGGAAGTTAATGGAAGACAAGCTCTATGCTCACCATGCAGTACAAGACAGTTTAGAAATTAGTGATTCTGAGGTGTACAGTTATGTAGATCAGAGTATTGAGTATTTTACAGAGCAATTAGGAAGCATTGAAAAAGTTCTTGAATTTTATAATAAACCTGACGAACTTTCTTTTAGAGAACAACTTTTTGAAATTAATAAACTTCAAAAATTAGCTGCTTTAATGCAGTCTGATATTGTTTCTAAGATCGAAATTACTCCCGAAGAAGTCCGAAGCTTTTTCGGTCAAATCCCAAAAGAAGAATTACCTGTTTTTGGTACTGAAATTGAATTAGCTCAAATTGTAATCGAGCCTGAAGTTACTGATGAAGAAACGCAGCGTGTAGTTGAAAAACTAAAAGATTTTAAAAATGATGTTGAAGAAAAGGGTTTGAGTTTTGCATCTAAGGCTATTTTGTACTCTCAAGATCCAGGTTCTCGGTCTACAGGAGGGAAATATACGCTTCACAGAAAGCGTCCTCGTATGGTAAAAGAATTTAGAGATGTTGCTTTTGGTCTTGAAGAAGGAGAAATCTCTAAGCCTTTTAAATCTGACTTTGGCTGGCATATTTTAACTGTAGATAAGATTAGAGGACAGCAGGTAGATGTGCGACATATTTTGTTGACACCAAAAGTTGATCCTGTCCAACTCAATGATTCCAGGAAAGTATTGGACACGATCCGCAAGCGTATTCTTGAAGATGAAATCACTTTTTCTGATGCGGCCTTTAATTTTTCAAGTGAAAAAGAAACCAGAAATAGCGGGGGTGTACTGCTCAACCCTGTAACAGGCGATACGCGATTCGAACTTACTAAGATGGATCCGACACTTTACAATCAAGTGAGTAAACTGAAAGAAGGTGAGATATCGCTTCCTCTGCTGGATGAAGATCGTTCGGGATTAAAGAAACACAAAATCATTAAGATTACAAATCGTTTCGATGAGCATGTAGCAGATTATTCACAAGACTACACCCGTATTAAAGAACTTGCTTTGAAAGATAAGCAGTTGAAAGCTATCGAAAAATGGACCCAGGAAAAAATTGAAGATACTTATGTAAGTATTAGCAAGGATTATCGAGCTTGTGAATTCACAAACAATTGGTCTAAGAAGTAAATCCAGATTATTTAAAATATTTCATCGGCACCCAAAGCATTCCAAAACATTCACCCCCACCTTTGTGAATGCTCTTGTGATGAATTTTATGTGCTCTTCGTAACCCTTTTGCATATTTCGAGTTAGTGGATCGGAAAAGCTTAAAGCGTTGGTGTATGAAGATATCATGAACAATGAAATAACTCATTCCGTAGGTAAAAATCCCTAGTGCCATCGGCAAACCAGCCCAGAAACCGTATTCTCCCCATAGAATGACGAGAGACATGCTCACAACGGCATAGAAAATAAAAAATAAATCGTTGCGCTCAAACCAAGATCCGTGGTCTTTCTTATGATGATCTTTGTGCAGATGCCATAAAAAACCGTGCATGATGAATTTATGAGAGAACCAAGCCATGAATTCCATGAAAAGAAAAGTAGCAACGTAAATTAAAATCCAAATAAAAGTAGCCATCTATAGAGTATTGAATCGATAATTTAAATAAGACTGAGCCAGAACACTAATTTTTTGATAGTTGGGAACTCGAACACGAGTTTCCTTTATATGATTTGAAGGAATCTTCTTCAGTTTTCGTAACAGTTTGTGGTAATATTTATATGCAGTATAGACCCCAAAGCGGGCTTCGTTTGGGAGGTTTAAAATACCAATCAAACCTGCTTTGAAATCTGCCTCAATTTCATTTATGATTTTCAATTTTGCTTTTTCATCAAAACGCTTTAGGTCAATTTCTGGGAAGTAAGACCGTTCCAATCCCTCTTGATCGGCTTTTAAATCCCTTAAGAAATTCACCTTTTGAAAAGCAGATCCCAAGGCCATCGCATACTCCTTGAGGGCATCATATTGTTCTGTATTCCCTTTTACAAAAACTTTTAGGCACATCAGTCCAACAACATCAGCGGATCCGTAAATGTATTCTTTATAGTCTTCTTGTGAGAGGTAATTTTTTTTATGCAAATCCCAACGCATACTTTTGAGAAAAGCCTTAACGTGTTCGATGTCTAGATTGTGGAGATGATAGGTCTCTTGAAAGGAGTTTAGAATCGGATTTAAACTTATTTTGTGTTCTATGGCATGGAATAAGTCACTCTCGAAACGATCCAGTAACTCTTCTTTATTGAATGAATGAAAACTATCTACAATTTCATCAGCAAAGCGAACAAATCCATAAATGTTATAAATATCTTTTCGGATCGATCTGTGTAACATCTTGGTTGCTAATGAAAAAGAGGTACTGTAGGATACAGTAACAATCTTACTGCATTCATTCGATACGTTATCAAATAAAGTTTTCATTGATTTTTTTTGATCAAGCAAAAAATAGTAATCCGATATTCCGAAATTCTATGCTAGAATTATTTTCAAAATTACATAAAAATTATACAACTACAGTTGGTTCTAGGAACCTATGTTTAAATTCTTCAAGACCCTTGAAGGCAACGATTCTGTCAGGAAGTTGTTCGGGGTCTAAATCATCTATTCTAGGGCCAAAAATAGATAAACGAGAATCACTTGTTTTGATAATCTGTTGATCAAAATTGGAGATGAAATCAGCAAGGACATCCAGATTTGGCTCTACAATACAAAAGCTAACAAAATGCAATTGTGAACTAAAACTCAAAAGAGTAGCCAGACTGTTAGTGGGGACCGATTGGCCTAAAAAGATAGTTTTGTAACCTTTGGATAGGAGCAGCTGATTTAAATATAAAATACTCAATTCGTGAATCTCATTTTCAGGTAAAAACAACACAAAACAAGGCCCGTCTTCATTCGGTTTTATTGACCTTTGGGCTAGGTGAGTTTGAGCGTGTATCTTTTGTTTGATGAGGTTTGTGATAAAGTGCTCGTGCGAGAGGCAGATGGCATTGGTTTGCCATAAAATCCCAAGTTCATGAAGCAGCGGTATAAAGACCTTCATATAGATGAAATCAAAACCTTTTTCCACAAGCATTTCGTCAAAAGTGAGATCGAATAAAATGCTGTCAAAATTAACCATTGCAAGTTTCAATTTGTTAATTGACATCTGTTCTGATTTGGAAGTAACGGCTAATTGGCGAACAAGTTGCAGAATTTCAGATTCCTCGTAAGCTGCTATTTTAGATATTTTATAACCGTTGTTGTAAAGTAAGGTAATGTTGAGAAGTTTTCTCAGGCTATCAAGCGAATATCTTCTGATGTTAGTATCGGTCCTTTCGGGTGAGAGAAGGTTGTATCTTTTTTCCCAAATCCGTAAGGTATGGGCTTTGATTCCTGAAATGTTTTCAAGATTCTTGATATTAAAACTGTTTTTAACTTTGCTCATTAGTTTAGTCTTTATTAAAAAAGATTAAACGAAAATACAAAATAAAATCAGAAGCTGTAAAACCCGGGGTTAAAAGATGAAGTGCGCACGAGAAGACTCGAACTTCCACGGCCCAAAGGCCACTAGCCCCTCAAGCTAGCGCGTCTACCAATTCCGCCACGTGCGCGGTTAGTGACCTGGCTGGGGCTCGAACCCAGGACCCTCTCCTTAAAAGGGAGATGCTCTACCA
>DLQQ01000066.1 GCA_002477625.1 Candidatus Arcticimaribacter sp. UBA7428 | reverse complement strand
TGCGCTATTGATTCAGTTCGATTTCATCATGTTGTTTTTAAAAGAACAATCTTTTAACCCAACAACCCTAGTGATCACGATCTTATTGGTCGGTCTAGGGCTCAGGGTTTTAGTCAAACAGCTTAAACGCTCGAAATCGGTTATTGCACTTAAAATCATCGGACTGATTGAGGGGCTTACTGAAGGTGTAATGACCTTAGTAAAAATGCCTAAAAAATGGGCTTATCTTTTCCATACCTTTTTAATTTGGGGCCTCTATATTTTTATGTTTTATATCGTAAAATGGGCACTGCCCGAAACGGTTGATCTCCCTTTTGAAGCCCTGTTGATTGGGTTTTTAGTAGGTGCCATAACCATTTCAGCTACCAATGGAGGTATCGGAATTTATCCTTTTTCAGTTTCTTTAGTTTTGATAAGTTACGGGATTTCAAAAGAATCTAGCCTGGCATTTGGATGGATTATGTGGACCGCTCAAACCGTCATGGTATTAATCTTTGGGGGTCTTTCCTTTTTTGCTTTACCCCTGTTGAATCGAAAAAAGTAAGTACCTTAAGCTCGCATTAAATATTTTTTTATGATTCGCTCATTATTAACACTATTGGTTTTGTCAAGCTTTATGCTCCAAGCGCAAATTACAACAGAAACCATTGAGTCTTCGGTTCTAGGAACCACACGAATAATAGATTTGTATATTCCCGAAATAGAAGAAGGATCCCTTGATCAACTGCCGTTAATTGTTGTATTGGAAGGACATGAATTATTTGACCTTGTAGTGGCTAATGTTCGCTTTTTGTCTAAAATCGACTATATGCCAAAGTCTATTGTAGTTGGAGTGCGACAAGAAGGACCATATCAAGTAGTACGCGATTGCGAAACAGATAAAAACTCAGGACAATTGAGCACTCGAGGATCTAATTTCAAACAATTCATTGTTTCGGATGTTGTACAGCGACTCTCAATTCAATACCCAATTTCAAACTTGAAAGTGCTGATCGGAAAAAATAAGTCTGCGAACTTTATGAACTATTTTTTGCTGAATGGTCCGAATATGTTTTCATCCTATATTGCAATTACACCCGAGGTTTCGGCTCAAATTATTGAGCCTTTGACCGTAAACGCAGCTAACATTAAAAAAACGACGAATTATTATATTTCTAATTCTGGGAACCTTCCCAGAAGACAAAAAAACAACATTAGCCTTTTAACTGAGGAACTTAAAAAACAAAAAAATAAGCAATTCATATTGACTACAGATGCGTTTTCTTTTCCCGATGAATTTTCTACCCCTGCCTATTCAATTCCAATTGCACTTGAAGGGGTTTTTAGGGTTTATCAGCCAATCAGCCCAAAAGAATACCGAGAAAATATTTTAAAAGACTCTCTCCCATCGCATAACTACCTCGTTAAAAAATATCAAAAAATATCAACTCAATTGGGGATTCAAAAACGCTATATTTTAAATGATCTGATGGCTGTTTTTGCAGCGGCTCAAAAAAAGTCAGATGCAGAATCCCTGTTTGTTTTAGGCGATTTGGCCCTTGAAGATTATCCCACCACCATGTTGGGCCATTATTTTAATGGTTTTGCCTATGAAATTACCGGTAACACTAAAAAGGCACTTAAAAATTATGAACGAGCATATACCCTTGATCCCATTGATTTTGTAACCAAAGATTTGATCTTAAATAAAATTGAATCTCTTAAATAGTAGCATAAATGAGTAAAGTAAAGACTACTTTTTTTTGTCAAAAGTGTGGAACTGCTCATGCCAAATGGCAAGGACAGTGTAACGGCTGTAAAGAGTGGAATACACTAGTAGAGGAGGTTGTAGAGAAGCCCAAAGAAAAGGGTTGGATAGCGCCAAAAACATCGAAAAGCAAAGAAGCGGTACCCATTCGAATTCAAAAAATTGATACCGATAAAGAGCCTAGAATTTCAACGAATGATCCTGAATTGAATCGGGTTTTAGGCGGAGGTCTTGTTCCCGGTTCTGTTACGCTTTTGGGAGGAGAACCCGGGATTGGAAAATCTACCTTACTCCTTCAAATTTCTCTTCAAATCATAGGAAAAGTTCTTTATGTATCAGGCGAAGAAAGTCAAAAACAAATCAAGCTACGAGCGGAGCGAATTGAGGCAGAAAACGAAAATTGTTTTATTCTCAGTGAAACGCTAACACAAAAGATTTTTAAACAAATTGAAGCGCTAGAGCCGGATATTGTAATCATTGACTCGATTCAAACGTTGCAAACACAATACGTTGAAAGCAGTGCGGGTAGTGTGTCTCAGATTAAAGAATGTACTTCAGAGCTCATTCAGTTTGCAAAAAAAACCCACACACCCGTTTTATTAGTAGGTCATATTACAAAAGATGGCGCTATTGCTGGTCCTAAAGTATTGGAGCATATGGTAGATACGGTCTTGCAATTCGAAGGCGACAGAAACCACATCTACCGCATCATAAGAGCACAAAAAAATCGTTTTGGGTCTACAGCCGAAATAGGCATCTATGAAATGTTGTCTTCTGGGCTTCGAATCGTTACCAACCCCAGCGAACTCCTCATTTCACAAACAGATCGAGAAATGAGTGGACATGCTATTGCGGCTACTGTTGAGGGCATTCGTCCCCTTATGATCGAAGTACAAGCACTGGTTAGCACCGCAGTATACGGAACGCCCCAGAGAAGCACTACTGGATTTAATGCAAAACGACTCAATATGCTTTTGGCGGTTTTAGAAAAAAGAGCCGGATTCCAACTTGGAAGTAAAGATGTTTTCTTGAATATTACTGGTGGAATAAGCAGCGAAGACCCCGCAATTGACTTAGCTGTCGTAGCTGCAATTTTATCGAGCTACCACGATATTGCACTTCCAAAAGAAACTTGTTTTGCTGCCGAAATTGGGCTCTCAGGAGAATTGCGTCCCGTTTCCAAACTGGATCAACGCATTACTGAAGCTGAAAAATTAGGCTTTGAAACCATTGTAAATTCAAAAGGAACGAAAAACAAGTATAGTTCAAAAGGAATCAATGTGTTAGCACTTACAAAAATTGAAGAAGTTGTTGCTCTTTTATTTGTGTAGTAAGAAACAAAAAAACTACATTCGTTTCATCAAATTATAATGTATTCTTGTTTTTTAATATTCCTTTTATGAAAAAAATCATTGATCAATTTTTAGCAGAGGTTCAAGTAAGAAATCAAAATGAACCAGAGTTCATGCAGGCAGTGACAGAAGTTGCTGAAAATGTAATCCCCTATATTGTAAAAAACGATATTTACTACGGTCAAAATATTTTACTCCGAATGGTGGAGCCCGAACGTGTTGTCTTTTTTCGGGTAGCTTGGTTGGATGACCAAAATGAAATTCAAGTTAATCGCGGGTATCGAATTGAAATGAATTCGGCGATTGGACCCTATAAGGGGGGCTTGCGATTTCACCCAAGCGTAAACCTAAGCGTCCTAAAATTTTTAGCCTTTGAACAGGTTTTCAAAAACGCTCTTACTACCCTTCCTATGGGCGGTGGAAAAGGAGGTTCTGATTTCGATCCCAAAGGAAAAAGTGATAACGAAGTAATGCGTTTTTGTCAAAGTTTTATGTCCGAATTATTCCGTCATATTGGTGCAAATCGAGATATCCCAGCAGGTGATATCGGTGTAGGGGGCCGAGAAATCGGATACCTCTTTGGGCAATACAAACGTTTGGCAAATGAATTTACAGGAGTACTTACCGGAAAAGGGGTAAGTTGGGGTGGATCGCTTATTCGACCTGAAGCTACAGGATATGGAGTGGTCTACTTTGCACAAAAAATGCTCGAAAACATAGGGACAAACTTAGACGGCAAGAACGTTGTAGTTTCTGGTTCTGGAAACGTAGCTCAGTATGCTGCAGAGAAAGTAATTCAATTGGGTGGAATAGTACGTACGCTTTCTGATTCTGGAGGATACATCTATGACCAAGATGGAATAGATGCTGAAAAACTAAGCCATATCATGGACATCAAAAATGTACAGCGAGGCCGCATTAAAGAATACATCGATCGCTACCCCAATGCAGTGTATCACGCAGATAAAACCCCATGGGAAGTGCCCTGTGATGTAGCGCTTCCTTGCGCTACTCAAAATGAACTTCATTTAGAAGATGCCGAACGGTTAATTAAAAGTGGTTGTATTTGTGTCGGAGAAGGAGCTAATATGCCTACAACTCCCGAAGCTATTCATGCATTTACCGAAAATAAAGTTCTTTTTGCACCCGGAAAAGCTTCTAATGCTGGGGGTGTTGCAGTATCTGGTCTCGAAATGGCTCAAAATTCCTTGCGGTACAATTGGACTAGAGAAGAGGTAGACAACCGTTTAAAAAACATCATGAGTGAAATTCATCAATCTTGTGTAGAATTTGGACAAGAAGAAGGTTATGTAAACTATGTGAAAGGGGCTAATATCGCAGGTTTTGTTAAAGTCGCTGACGCAATGCTTGCTCAAGGAGTTGTTTAATCTATGTTAGTAAGGACTAAGGCCATTGTGCTCCATACGCTTAAATACAGTGACAGTAGTCTAATTGCACATTGTTATACCCAGCTGGTTGGGAAACAATCCTTTATTTTAAAAGGTATTTTAACCGCTAAAAAAGGGGCTATTCGCAAATCTCAATTTCAAGTGCTTACCCAGCTTGAAATTCTTTTTGATCATAAGAATAATGGGAAACTTCAATTTCTTAAGGAAGTTAAAGTCATCTCGCCTTATCAAACCATTCCAAACAGGATTGAAAAAAACGCCTTGGTTCAATTTCTTGCAGAAACCCTTAAAAATGCAATTCAAGAAGAAGAAACCAATCCGGCACTCTATCTTTTTCTTGAAACTGCTTTAAATTGGCTAGATTCTAACGATAACATCAGTGATTTTCATTTGGTTTTCTTGATAAACCTAACCAAATATCTGGGCTTTTTCCCAAACGAAGAACCCTTGGACGCACTTTATTTTAACCTAGAAACGGGTTGTTTTGAAAGCAGTATGCCGCGAGAACAACACCTAGAAGGAAGTCAGGTTCCTGTATTCCGAGAATTATTAGGCATGAATTTTGGAGCTAATATCAACCTCAAGTTAAATCGAACGAAAAGGCGTGAACTATTGGAAACTCTAATACGGTATTTTGAATTACATTTGCTTGGCTTTTCAAAACCAAAATCGCTACAAATTCTGAATGAAATATTTGACGATGTCTCCTAAGAAGTTAACGCTCTTATTTATCCTTTGTGCTGGGTTTATTTCCGCTCAGGAAGTAACCATCATTGATGCTCTTACCTCAGAGCCTATAGCGGGTGTCAGTTTGTACAATCAAACTAAAGATCGCAATACAATTTCGGATGATAGCGGAAAATGTACGGTTGCGCTTTTTGATGAAAAAGACATCATTTCCTTCCAATACATGGGGTACGAACTTAAGCAGTTTAACAAGCAAGAGCTTAAAAGAAAGAACTATATCGTTAGCCTCAATATTGACCGTAAAGAACTTTCTGAAGTTATTCTCTCCATTGCTCGAACGCCCACCAAAAAAAATCAGATCGCTGAAAAGGTTTCTGTTATCGATGCTCAGGAAATTAAAAGAAATCCTCCTCAAACTGGCGCTGATCTTCTTTTACTTGCGCCGAGTATTCGGCTTCAAAAATCACAAGGAGGTGGCGGTAGCCCTGTTCTAAGAGGCTTCGAGGCAAATCGAGTATTGTTAGTGGTCGATGGAATTCGAATGAATAATGCCATTTACCGTTCTGGACATCTTCAAAACGCAATAACGATCGATCCCAACGCCATCGAACGCGTTGAAGTTGTTTATGGTTCTTCTTCTGTGGGCTATGGTTCCGATGCTTTGGGAGGGGTAGTACATTATTTTACCAAGACACCAAGAATTAATAGTAAAGATAAAATCAAAAATAGCTTTTCTTCCAACTTCAATGCAGCAAATGAATCTTTTGTCCATCATTTTGATACTGAATTGAGTTTTAAAAATTGGGCGAGTTATAGTAGCATCAGTATATCAAAGTTTGGCAACCTCCGCATGGGAGAAAACAGAAAACACGGATATGATGCCTGGGGCTTAGTACCCTTTTATTCTGAAAATAAAGGCCGAAAATATGTGGCTCAGCCAACGGTAAATAGCAACCCAAATATTCAAAAAAACTCCGGTTACGATCAGGTTGATGTCCTACAAAAATTCAATATCAAACTCCCCAAAGAAAAACTACTCACCCTCAACATTCAGTTTTCCAACTCTTCTGATATTCCTAGGTTCGATAAGCTGAATGAATACAAAAACGGGGAGCTTCGTTTTGCCGAGTGGCATTATGGGCCTCAAAAACGCTTTTTATTTTCCCCTCAACTCAAAGTTTTTCCAAAAAAGAAACTGTTTTATAAAGGCTATTTCACCTTGGCCTATCAGAACATCAAAGAGTCCCGGGTCAGTCGTAAGTTTGAGGAACTGAATCGTTCTCATCAAAATGAAAATGTCCATGTATGGAGTTTTAATGGTGATTTTGAAACTCAAAAATCAAAAAAACGGAGTATTGCTTACGGTTTTGAATGGGTTAAAAACAAGGTTTTATCCAGTGCTTTTTCACAGGAACTGATTTTGAATGGGAGCCAAATCACTGGCTTTTCTGACCCTACGTCAATTCCTACCCGATACCCAAGCGCAGGAAGTGATTATACTTCCGCTGCTTTTTATGGAAACTTTAAATGGGACCTCAGCCCCAAAACCACACTAACGGCTGGAGGAAGATATACACATACCTGGCTGAAAGCCCGATGGGAACCAAACGGTGGGGTTTACCCCCAATGGTTGTTCGACTCGCCAATAGGCAACCTGACTGCCATAGATAATGAGAATGATGCCCTTACCGGAAGTCTATCCATTACCTACCGACCGAGTAGGAGTTGGCAACTCAATTTTCTAGCATCAAGTGGGTTTCGATCGCCAAACATAGATGATTTAGGAAAAATTAGAGAAAGTAGAGGAATCCTTTTAATTCCGAATCCAACCCTCAAGCCTGAGTACGCCAATAATCTTGATTTTGGAATCTCCTACTTTACACCCAATAAAAAAGGAGCTTTTGCTTTACGTCTTTACAGTACATTTCTTACAAATTATATTGGAAGACAATTTGCTCCAAACTATACCGATCAGCTTACAGGACATGTTATGGAGTTGCGCTTTGACGAAGACATTGTACAAACCCAGATCAATGACAATATGGGAGCTGCATCAATTCACGGTGCTTCTTTTGAGGGTAAATGGAACCTTACTCCTCATCTTACGGTCTCTTCCGATTTGACCTTTACCCGTACAGATTTTATCGAAGGTTTTGGTCCGCTTCCTTCCATTCTTCCGTTTTACGGTGCGAATATGCTTCAATACAACAAAGACAAACTTTCTGTTCGCATTAGAAATCGCTTCAGTAGTGCAAAAAACCCAGAAGATTACAGCCTTGGAGGGGAGGACGGCTTAGACGAAACACCAGTAGAACTAAACTCAGAAGGTTTTCCTCAGTTTATAGGTACACCAAGCTGGTCCATTTTTAATCTTTCGGGATCCTATGCTTGGACCGAGCAATTGGTAATAAGAGCAGGGCTAGAGAATGTTTTTGATGTGCATTACCGAGAATTTGCTTCTGGGATTTCTGCCTCTGGTCGCAGCTTGATGTTTGGAGCCAGTCTTGATTTTTAATACAACTTTGCCTGCAATTCCATTTTTACTTTTTGATCCCATTCTGGTTTTAAAATACTCAAAACAATACTGTCTCTCCTGCCATTAACTGCGCTGCAGTTGCTTCGTAAAATTCCTTCCTGTGTACAGCCAATTTGTTTCATCGCTCGAATACTCTTTGCGTTTCTCAAATCGGCTCGAAATTCTACCCGATCAACACCAAGGGTATCAAAAGCATAAGACAACATCAAATATTTACAATTTCGATTCAATCCCGTACGCTGAAATTCTTTTCCATACCAAGTATATCCAAGACTCAAAACATTGTGCACAATTTGAATGTCATAAAAACGGGTGCTGCCTGCTATTTGTTGAGTTCTTTTATCATAAACTACAAAGGGGTAGGCTTGTAATTTGTCTCTACTTGTCAAGGCTGTATCGATATAGGCTTGTAGATTTTTTGCTCCAGCAGCAGGAGTTAAAGAAAAGTTCCATAAGTCTGCCTCTTTTTCCGAAAAAGGCAACAAAGAAGCAAAGTCATTTTGTTCCAAAGGACGCAAGATTAGGCGTTCATTTTCCAATTTTATAGGCTGTAAAAAGTCGAATTTCATAGATTTTTTTGAGCTTAGGCATTTATTAAAGTATAAATGTATAAAATTCCCTAATTTTGCAAACTTATACACACGTTCCCGATGGGTTTTAAAGAACATAAACAGCTTAAGCTTTCCGCCATATCTCAAGAGATTTTATCGTATTGGGAGGAAGAATCAATTTTTGAAAAAAGTATCACATCGCGTGAGGGACAACCTCCTTTTGTATTCTTCGAGGGACCCCCTTCTGCGAACGGAATGCCTGGAATTCATCATGTAATGGCTCGGGCAATTAAAGATATTTTTTGCCGATTCAAAACCCAAAAAGGCTTTCAGGTAAAGCGCAAAGCAGGATGGGATACCCACGGGCTACCCGTTGAACTTGGGGTTGAAAAAGAACTTGGCATTACCAAAGATGCCATCGGAAAAAGCATCAGCATTGAAGAATATAACGAAGCGTGTAAGAGTGCCGTTATGCGCTATACCGATGTGTGGAATCGTTTGACTAAAGAAATGGGCTATTGGGTCGATATGGAAGATCCATACATTACCTATAAATCCAAATACATCGAGTCGGTTTGGTGGTTACTCAAGCAGATATACGACAAAGACCTTTTGTATAAAGGCTACACAATACAGCCTTACTCCCCCAAAGCAGGAACGGGACTGAGTTCACACGAGCTCAATCAACCCGGAACCTATCAGGATGTTACCGATACGACAATTACTGCACAATTTCAAACCATAAAAGAAACGCTTCCGGAAGCCTTACAAGCAGAAGATGATCTTTATATCTTAGCTTGGACCACTACACCTTGGACCCTGCCCTCGAATACCGCTTTGACCGCTGGTAAAAAAATAAACTATGTGGTGGTTGAAACTTTCAACCAATATACCCATTTGCCCATTCGCGTACTTTTGGCCCAAGCCTTAGTTGAAAAGCAATTTGCCGGGAAATATTTCGTTGTTGAAACCGAAGAAGAACTAACCGCCTATAATTCGAATGACAAAAAGATACCCTACCGTATTGGGCAAGAAATTCTTGGAAAAGACCTCCTTGGAATTCGATATGTTCAACTTTGGAAAGATGCCCCTTTACCGCTTGTAAATCCAGAAGATGCTTTTCGGGTAATTTTAGGGGACTTTGTAACTACAGAAGACGGTACTGGAATTGTACATACAGCACCGACCTTTGGTGCGGATGATGCACAAGTTGCCAAAGAAGCTACACCTCCAATTCCACCCTTATTGGTTTTAGATGCCTATGGAAACGAAGAACCCTTAGTTACTTTAGAAGGAAAATTCCATAGTGCACTCGGAGATCTTGGAGGGAAATATGTAAAAAACGAATACTATCCCAACGGAACTGCCCCTGAGCGATCGGTAGATGTTGAAATCGCAATTCGCTTAAAAGAAGAAAACAGGGCCTTTAAGGTCGAAAAATATGTTCACTCCTATCCCAATTGCTGGAGAACCGATAAACCGATTTTATATTACCCCTTAGATTCTTGGTTTGTAAAAGTTTCTTCGGAAAGAGACCGGATGGTTGAGCTCAACCAGCAGATCAACTGGAAACCAAAATCAACTGGAGAAGGTCGTTTTGGAAATTGGCTAGCCAATGCAAACGATTGGAACCTATCCCGATCGCGTTTTTGGGGAATTCCACTCCCAATTTGGAGAACCGAAGATGGTCAAGAAACTATTTTGGTCGGTTCCATGAAAGAACTTGTTCAAGAGATTGAAAAAGCTCTCGCCGCTGGATTGATGACCGAAAGTCCTTTTAGTGCTTTTGAAGTAGGGAATATGTCTGAAGAGAATTATGACCTCATCGACCTGCATAAAAATACAGTTGATACCATTGTTCTTTGTAGCCCCTCGGGCAAAGCCATGAACCGAGAAGCTGATCTCATCGATGTTTGGTTCGACTCGGGATCCATGCCTTATGCTCAGTGGCATTACCCCTTTGAAAATAAAGAAAAAATTGACAACAACGAAGCCTTTCCCGCAGACTATATTGCAGAAGGAGTAGACCAAACCCGTGGGTGGTTTTATACGCTTCACGCCATTGGAACCTTGGTTTTTGACTCGGTTGCATATAAAAATGTTGTTTCTAACGGTTTGGTTTTGGACAAAAGCGGTCAGAAAATGTCCAAGCGTTTGGGCAATGCTGCAGATCCTTTCAAAACCCTAGAAACCTATGGGCCAGATGCCACCCGTTGGTATATGATTTCAAATGCTAACCCCTGGGATAATTTAAAATTTGATCTAGAAGGAATTGCCGAAGTTTCACGTAAGTTTTTTGGAACTCTTCAAAACACCTATGCCTTCTTTAGCTTGTATGCAAACATTGACAACTTTACCTATAAAGAAAAAGCAATCCCGCTTCTAAAGCGTAATGAAATGGATCAGTGGATCTTATCGGAATTAAACAAGCTCATTGCTACTGTCGATGACGCCTATAGCGACTACGAACCTACCCGTGCAACACGTGCAATTTCAGAATTTGTTCAAGAAATTTTAAGCAACTGGTATGTGCGTCTTTCAAGAAGAAGGTTTTGGAAGGGCGAATATCAAGAAGATAAAATATCGGCATACCAAACCTTATTTGAATGCTTGCTTACGATCAGTAAATTGATGGCTCCCGTAGCGCCATTTTATGCCGACCGTTTGTATTTAGACTTGTGCAAAGCCACCGGCTTTGAAAGTGAGCAATCGGTTCATTTAGCAAACTTTCCAACAGCGGATGCTAAGGCACGTAATGTGATCATGGAAGAACGGATGGAGAAAGCGAGAACGATAGCTTCCTTGGCACTTTCTTTACGTAAAAAAGAACAAATTAAAGTCCGCCAACCCCTTCAAAAAATCATGATTCCCGTTCGTAATCAAGCGGAACGAGAGGCGATTCAAGCGGTTGAAGAACTAATCCTCTCTGAGATCAATGTGAAAGAACTGGAACTCTTGGACGATGCAAACGATATTTTGGTAAAAGAAGTAAAACCAAACTTCAAAACACTTGGCCCACGCTTTGGTAAAAACATGCGTTTTGTTGCCGCTGCAATTCAAGGTTTAGACGAGAATCAATTGAAAACCCTTGAAGCTCAAGAAGAACTTGAACTGACTGTTGAAGGCGAAAAAGTAATACTCAACAGTGCCGATGTAGACATTCAATCCAAAGACATAGAAGGCTGGTTAGTTACAAATAATAATGGGATTACTGTCGCTCTTGACATTCAATTAAATGATCCATTAAAAGAGGAGGGTATTGCCCGAGAATTAATTAATCGTATTCAAAATTTGAGAAAAGATGCTGGTTTTGAAGTTACTGATAAAATTATTTTATATTTGACTCCTCACAATTCGTTAAATACGGCATTAAATAATAACTTGGAGTATATAAAAGCAGAGACACTCACTCTAGAAATTCATATTCTCGACGAAGTAAAAGAAGGAGTTTTAATTGAGTTTGATGATGTGAAAACCTCTATATTAATTAAAGAACATTAGTTATGTCAACAAAAATAAAAAACAGATATTCCGATCAAGAATTAGCTGAGTTTAAAACACTCATCGAAGAAAAAATAGTAAAAGCCAACGAGGACTTAGAGCTTCTCAAAAGCGCTTATATGAATGACGGAAATAACGGTACAGATGATACCTCTCCTACCTTTAAGGCTTTTGAAGAAGGGTCACAAACCATGTCAAAAGAAGCCAACACTCAGTTAGCAATACGTCAAGAAAAATTCATTCGCGATTTAAGGAATGCTTTAATTCGTATTGAAAACAAGACCTATGGCATTTGTCGTGTAACGGGTAAACTGATCCGAAAAGAACGTTTAGTTTTGGTTCCTCATGCTACCCTGAGCATTGAAGCCAAAAACATGCAGAAGTAAATCAATGCTGCGCATTGGTTGCCTTCTTTTTTGCAGCCTTTTGTTTGGGCAAATGCAACAGCGTAAAACATGGGATGCCTCAACAATAGAATCAATTCATTTAGAATTTCCTTGGGCTAGCTCGATTACAATAAACACACATGATGACCCCCGTATTGAGGCTCAGTATCAAACCGAGGGGGAATACCAAGATTTGTATTTACTGAAAAGCAGTGTTGTTGGAGTACGATTTTATCTGGAAGAGTATGAACGTCCCAATTGGAATAACCCAGGCGACAAACTAAGTGCTCATAAGGTAGTAGCCAATATGATTTCGTTAACAATCCCCGAGGGTTTATACCTATCCCTTTTCGCCAAAGAAACTCAACTAAATTGTTCTGGTGAATACGAAAACCTAACCGTTCGCTTAGAACATGGTGCTGCTGTTTTTGATGTTAAAAATCCAAAAGGTACTATTCGGTCCTTAAGTGCAGATCTTCATTTTTATGGCTTAGCTTCCCACCTGCTTCCAAAAAATATTAAAGTAAACACGACCCTTGGCAATATAGTGGTACACCCCAATTAAAATTCTTACTTTTGTCCTCGTTATGATAGCAACTAATCGTTCCTTTTTTAAACTCAACAGTAAGACGGCCTTACTTCTGATTATCTTAATTTTATTCTTAGATCAAGCGTCTAAAATTTACATCAAACTCCACTACTCACTTTCTGTTTACGGAGAACCGGCTATTGTAGATTGGGGGTTTTTTAAACTTCTTTTTATTGAAAATAAAGGCATGGCTTGGGGAACCAAAATCAGTGATATTGTTCCTTATATCAGCGAAGAAGTTGGAAAGCTAATCCTCACTCTTTTTCGTCTTGTTGCCATTAGTTTTCTGGGAAGATGGTTGTGGAAAGTTTTGACGGTTCCAAGCGCTCAATTACTTCGTTGGGCACTGTGTCTTATCCTTGCTGGGGCAATCGGAAACATCATCGACTCTGTTTTTTACGGAGTTTGGTTTTCACACAGTTATGGTCAAATTGCTGAATTCATGCCGGAAGAAGGCTACGCTTCTTTATTTTATGGACATGTTGTTGATATGATTCAATTTCCCTTAGCCACTTGGGTGTGGCCACAATGGCTTCCTTTTGTAGGGGGACAGACCTATACTTTTTTTGAATACGTTTTTAACATTGCCGATTTTTCGATCAGTTGTGGGGTTGGAATTTTATTGTTCTTCAACAAGCGAATCTTTGACTAAACGTTTGAAAATCGATAAAGCTGTTCTGGCGTAACACAATAATCGAGGGGAATATCGGTAGCTTCCATGGGAAAAGAATCTTGTTCTGCTTCATAAAAAGATAAGCCAATTTTGATGCATTCGGGTTTGCACCTTGCTAAAAACCGATCGTAGTAACCTTTCCCATACCCAATTCGATTGCCCTTGTTATCAAAAGCCAATAAGGGTACAAAAACTACATCTATTTTTGAAGGCTCGATTTGGATTCCCGAAACAGGTTCGGGTATTCCTAAAGGATTTTTTTGAAAAGGTGTTTGATCGGTAAGTAAAATATGCTGTAACTGCTCTGGATCAATTATTTTGGGGACAACAACTTCTTTGTCCTTTCCTTGCAAAAGGTTAAGGATTAGCGCAGTATCTACTTCGTTTTGATCTTCAAGGCTAAGAAATAAATGAAATATTTGCTTCTCCCAAATGGGTAATTCAATGCATCGGTTTGCAATAAGCAGGCTTTTGTCCATCACTTCGGTTTCAGAAAGTTCTTTACGAAGCTTTTTGTACCGCTTTCTTATTTGAGATTTGTCCATGCTTAAAATTGTACTCACAAAGAAAATAATTATTTTCGTTGAACCTAAGAAACTTAGGAACTAATCCTTTTAAAAAGATTCATGAAGAGCGCTGCTTTGACTTTACAAATTCAAACCTTACCAGAAGAGCCTGGAGTTTATCAATACTTTGATAAAAATGAGGTGATCATTTATATTGGGAAAGCGATCAACCTAAAGCGCAGAGTGAGTTCCTATTTCAACAAAAACCACGACAGTAACAAAACACGTATACTGGTCAAAAACATTGTTCGCATCGAGCATATTGTAGTTGAAAGTGAGATGGACGCTCTCTTACTCGAAAACAACCTCATCAAGAAATACAAACCGCGCTATAACATTCTACTCAAGGATGATAAAACCTACCCGTGGATTTGTATCAAAAAAGAGCGGTTCCCCAGAATTTTTTCAACCCGAAGGGTCATAAAAGATGGATCCGATTATTACGGACCCTATACCAATAAGAAAATGGTTTATATTTTGTTGGATCTGATTCGTGGCTTATATCCCATTCGAACCTGTACCTATGACTTGTCTGAAGAAAAAGTAACTGCTCAAAAATATAAAGTCTGTTTAGAATATCATATGGGAAATTGTTTGGCGCCTTGTGAAAATAAAATGACTGAAAGCCAGTACGATCAAAACATCCAGGCCATTCGATCGATTCTCAAGGGAAATTTTAAAGATTCGCTTCACGATTTTAAAGCACAAATGGAAGAACATGCTCAAAAGATGGAATATGAGGATGCTCAAAAAATTAAAGAAAAGTTGGAGATTCTAGAGCATTATCAATCCAAGTCTACGATTGTAAATCCGAAGATTAGTAATGTCGATGTGTTTTCAATCATTACCGATGATCAGTACGGATATGTGAATTTTCTACAACTATCTTATGGCTCTATCATCCGTTCGCACACCATTGAAATCAAGAAAAAATTAGATGAAAGTCCTGAAGAAATTTTATCCTTAGCTGTTATTGAAATTCGTCAACGGTTTACTTCTCAGTCTCCCGAAATCTACCTGCCTTTTCCTTTAAACTTCGGGAAACCAATAAAAGTAACGGTTCCTCAACTAGGAGACAAAAAGAAAATCTTGGAGCTGTCGGAGCGAAACGCTAAGTATTTCCGAATGGAACGTTTCAAACAAATAAAAATTGTAGACCCAGACCGACATACCGATCGCATAATGAGTCAAATGAAGCTGGACTTGCGCTTGTCTTCTGAACCGCGGCATATCGAATGTTTTGACAATTCCAACCTACAAGGCTCCAACCCTGTAGCTGCCTGTGTGGTTTTTAAAAACGGAAAACCCGCAAAAAAAGAATACCGCCATTACAACATCAAAACGGTCGAAGGTCCCGATGATTTTGCTTCCATGGAAGAAGTTGTTTTTCGACGGTACAAACGCCTGTTGAACGAAAAGCAATCCCTCCCGCAATTGATCATCGTCGATGGAGGAAAAGGCCAATTGTCCTCTGCTTTGAAGAGCCTAGACCTGCTGGGTTTACGAGGGAAAATTGCTATCGTAGGAATTGCAAAACGTTTAGAGGAAATCTATTTTCCAGAAGATCCTGTCCCGCTCTATTTAGATAAAAAATCGGAAAGCTTGAAGGTCATCCAATTCCTAAGAAACGAAGCCCACCGCTTTGGAATTACCTTGCATCGAAAAAAAAGAAGTAAAGGCGCCATGCAATCGGGCTTGGACGCGCTTCCCGGAGTTGGTCCAAAAACAAAAGAAAGTCTGTTGAAGAAGTTCAAATCCTTTAAGCGAATCAAAGAAGCCTCCAAAGCCGATCTTATCGGACTTATAGGAAACTCAAAAGGAAGTCGTCTTTTTATTCAGCTTCAGGAAGTTGTCAACAAAAAATAACATTTTCTTAGCACGATTCTTCTTTTTATATGTGTCTATTTTATTTAACTTGTGGTTATTAAAAAAATTCTGTGAATCGACTAAAAACTATCCTGCTTGTCAGTTTCCTTACGATCTCTTTTGGATCTTGGGGTCAAATGGATATAGATACAACTGAAGAGCCGATTGAAGGCTATCAGAATGTATTTAAGGATGGCGAGTGGTTCCAGTTTCGAATTCACTATGGTTTTTTCAATGCCAGCTATGTTACTTTAAGTTTAGAAGCCGATACCATTAATGAAGTGCCTGTTTTCCATGCCAAAGGCTATGGAACAACAACCGGACTCGCGCGCTTGCTCTATAAGGTAGAAGATTATTACGACAGCTATTTTAGCCAAGAAAATGGTTTACCGCTCTGGTTCATTCGAAACATCAATGAAGGAGGTTATACCAAAGATTTGGAAATTCATTTTGATCACGAAAAAGAAATTGCCAAGATCAATGATAAAAAGAAAAAGAAACGTCAAGAAATTAAGATCAATCCAAATGCACATGATCTTATTTCTGCCTTTTATCATCTTCGAAACACAAAGAATACTTCTGCGATGAAGGTTGGAGAAAGTGTCGAAATCAATATGTTTTTTGATGCAGAGAATTATCTTTTCAAACTCAATTATTTGGGTATTGAAACGCTCAACACTAAGTTTGGAAAAGTACGCTGCCGCAAATATATACCCTATGTTCAAAGCGGCCGTGTTTTTAAAGAACAAGAAAGTGTGACACTCTGGGTGAGTGACGATGAAAATAAAATCCCCATCCGTTTTCAAGCAGACATTGCCGTTGGATCCATTAAGTGTGACCTAGAAAATTTTAAAAACCTGAAGTACCCCTTTGAGATTAAGCTATAAATCTACTAGAATTGTTGTTAAGTTTTCAATAAAAAAGATCGTTGATACCCAAAACATCCCGTAACTTGCATTCAAGTTATGCAGTACTTAAGCCTTCTTTTTAACAACCAACATAAGCTCGTTTTGATCTTCATTACTGCTCTTGTTTTGAGTGCTTGTAAAAAAAATACAAGCCAAGCAAGCGCAGATGCTCTAGAAGAAAAGATCGTGCAGCCTATCCCTAAAATAAAGTATGGCTATGATTATAATCTATACGAGGCTAAAGAGTTTAAAATTAAACGTGGCGATACATTCGGAGCCATCCTAGAACAAAATGGGATTGACTATCCTGAAGTATATACAATTCTTCAAGTCATTAAAAAATCGGAAGTGAATATCCGAAAACTTAAAATAGGGAAACCATATACCCTACTCTTTACAAAAGATAGTGTTCCAAAAGCACATGCCTTTATTTACCTCCCAGGAGTTGAAAGCTATCATGTTATTCAACTGAAAGACAGTTTATACGCAAAGAAAGTAAAAAAACCTGTTCGTGTAGTAGAACTTCAAGCAACTGGGGTTATAGCCAGTAGCCTCTATGACACCATGAACGCAAGTGGATACAACAGTAATTTGACCTATTATTTAGCGGATGTTTATGCCTGGACTATTGACTTTAATCGTCTGGCCAAAGGGGATCGTTTTAAGGTCATATACACCGAACGTTTTGTCGATGATAGTATTTCAATAGGGGTTGAAAAAATAAAAGCTGCCTATTTTGAGCACCGCAACAAACCGCTTTATGCCTTCGAATTTAAAACCGACAGCATCAAAGGTATTGTAGATTATTTTGATGACAACGCAAAAAACCTACGCCGTGCATTTCTTAAAGCACCCGTTTCTTTCAGTCGAATTTCTTCTCGGTACAACCTCAAAAGAAGGATTGCCTATTACGGTCGTGTAAAGCCCCACAAGGGAACTGACTATGCTGCAGCAGTTGGGACTCCCATTATGGCTACTGCAAACGGAACCGTTACAAAGGCAAACTATAGCCGAGGAAATGGTAATTATGTAAAAATCAAACACAACAGCACCTACGCCACCCAATACTTACACATGAAGCGGCGTAAAGTTCGTGTTGGTCAATATGTCAAACAAGGCGATGTAATTGGCTGGGTTGGAATGACGGGTAATACCTCTGGCCCACACGTGTGTTATCGTTTCTGGAAAAATGGCAGGCAAGTAGACCCTTTCAGACAAAAGCTCCCCGAAGCAAAACCGATTTCAAAAAAATTAAAAGACCAGTTCCTTACCTATATTGAACCGGTAAAAACACAACTCAACTGTCTCTCTTTTGAAGAAAATAAAGAAGACGTAATCCTTGCATTGAATTAATATTATGGCATTAAATACAATAAATCCAACCCAAACAAAAGCTTGGGAAAAATTAGAAGCGCATTTTAAAACACAAAAAGACCAACGCATTCAAGATACTTTTCAAAATGAAAAAAATCGTTTTGCTGCTTTATCTATTCACTGGGAGGATTTCTTGGTAGACTATTCTAAAAACCGTTTGAGTACAGAAACCTTGATTCTACTGCAAGAACTAGCTGAAGAATGTGGTTTAAAAAATGCTATCCAATCTTATTTTGATGGGGGTGCCATCAACCAAACAGAAAATAGAGCCGTGCTCCATACGGCACTTCGAGCACAAGAAAGCGATCAAGTTTTTGTCGATGGACTCGATGTTATTCCTGAAGTTTTTGCGGTAAAAGAAAAAATAAGTCAGTTTACTTCTGCTATAATTTCTGGAAGTCATCTGGGTTATACGGGCAAAGCCATTACCGATGTTGTCAATATTGGAATTGGGGGATCTGACCTAGGACCGGCTATGATTGTCGAAGGTTTAGAATTTTATAAAAACCACCTCAACACCCATTTTGTTTCTAATGTAGAAGGAGATCACGTACATGAAATTCTTAAAAAACTAGATCCAGAAACGACCTTATTTGTTATCGTTTCAAAAACCTTTACAACTCAAGAAACCCTGACCAACGCGAATACCATCCGAAAATGGTTCTTGCAACACGCAGCAGAAGATGCAATCGCAAAACACTTTGTTGCTGTCTCGACCAACCTAGAAAAAATTGAAGCCTTCGGGATTCATCCCGATAATGTATTTCCAATGAAAGACTGGGTCGGTGGACGTTTTTCGCTCTGGTCTGCAGTTGGACTGAGTATTGCCTTAGCTGTTGGTTCAGATAATTTTGAAGCGCTTCTTAGAGGTGCAAATGCAATGGACACGCATTTTAGAGAAACTCCTTTTGAAAAAAACATACCTGTAGTTTTAGGCTTAATAAGCGTTTGGTACAATAACTTTTGGGGCGCCGAAAGCGAGGCGATCATTCCTTACACACAGTACTTAAGAAACTTACCTGCTTACCTGCAACAAGGTATTATGGAAAGTAATGGGAAAAGTGTAGACCGTAACGGAGATCCTATCGATTACCAAACAGGTACCATCATTTGGGGAGGTTCCGGAACAAATGCACAACATGCTTTTTTCCAACTGATTCATCAAGGAACAAAGCTGATTCCTGCTGATTTTATTGGCTTTAAAAAATCTCTTTACGGAGAAGAAGATCATCACCAAAAGTTGATGGCAAATTTCTTGGCACAAACCGAAGCCCTTATGCAAGGAAAAGACGGAGCCGCTGTTGAGCAAGAATTGGTTAACGCTGGGAAAACTCCAGAAGCGATTGAGGCTTTGCTTCCATTTAAAATTTTCAAAGGCAACAACCCAACCAATACCCTAATGATTGACGCACTAACACCTGAAAGTTTAGGAAAGTTGGTGTCTATGTACGAACATAAAATCTTTGTTCAAGGGGTTGTGTGGAACATCTTCAGTTACGACCAATGGGGTGTGGAGCTAGGAAAGCAATTGGCTTCTGTAATTTTGACAGACATCACCAAAGAAACTGAAAACTCCCACGATAATTCAACCCAAAATTTGTTGGATCACTTAGGTGCATAGGGCAGTATATCCTTCACCTTAAGTTGCAAAGACGTTTGTCCGTTCCATTCGTTTTCGTCTAAGGTATAGACCAAATCAAACGGTTGTTTAGTTTGTATCTGAGGCAAAAAATCTGCACGCCCAAAAGCAATCCCAGTCAGGGGACCTGCCTTGGTTTGCACCGATAAGCGCAAATGAGAAAAATCTTTTCCTATCGCTTTAGAATAACCCGTGTCTACAGCTTTATTTGTTCTAAAAACAGGGCGCATATTTTGAGGTCCAAAGGGACCCAATTGTTCTAAAATCCGAAATAATTTGGGTGTTAATTCTTCAAAAGCTACTTCAATATCATAGCCCACGGTTGGAATGCGTTGCTCCGGCAGAATACGTTCTTGTACTGTAGCTTCAAAGGCGCTTTTAAAAGCCTCGTATTGTTTTTTCTCTATGGTTAGTCCTGCAGCGTATTTGTGTCCTCCAAATTGAACGATATGCTCTTTACAGGCATCTAATGCTTCGTACACACTGAATCCTTTTACGGAACGAACGGAGCCAACCATGGTATCTCCAACAACAGAAAAAACAACGGTTGGACGGTAATAGGTTTCGATCAACCGAGAAGCAACAATTCCTATAACCCCTTTGTGCCAACCTTCTTGGCAAACGACCGTACTGTAACGGTCTTCTTCACCCAGTTCTTTGATTAAAACTAAAGCTTCTTTGGTAATCCGCATGTCGGTAGTCCGCCGCTCACTATTGTACAGTTCAATTTTTTTGGCCTTTGCTTCAACCTGTTCTGAATCGGATTCAACTAAAAGTTCAACCGCATTTAAAGCATGACCCATTCGTCCAGCCGCATTGATTCGTGGCGCGATTACAAAAACTAAATCAGTAACGGTTACCGGTTTTTTTAGCTGGGCTATAAAAGGCTGAAGGCCTACTCTGGGATTCTTGCGTAAGTGTTCTATCCCATGAAAAGCCAAGATTCGATTTTCTCCTGTCATGGGAACAATGTCCGCAGCAATGGCAGTAGCTACAAGATCTAAATAGGGCAGCAATGCTTTCGGGTCTTCTTTCCAAAAAGTGGTTTGGGCTTGAATCAATTTAAAACCAATCCCGCAACCACATAATTCTTTATAAGGGTATTGACAATCGGGGCGTTTAGGATCTAAAACCGCAACGGCATCTGGAATTGTATCGCCCGGGAGGTGGTGATCACAAATGATGAAATCAATCCCTTTAGACTTGGCGTAAGCTACTTTTTCAACTGCTTTAATGCCGCAATCTAAAGCGATGATCAGTTGTATTCCTTTTGCAGCAGCCACATCGATTCCTTGGAACGAAATGCCGTAACCTTCGGCATAGCGATCCGGAATATAGGGTGTAATTTCTTGAAAAAACGGACGAAGAAATGAATAGACTAAAGAAACCGAAGTTGTCCCGTCCACGTCATAATCTCCATAAACCATCAGCGACTCTTGTTGCTGACAAGCCCGATCAATTCGTTCAACGGCCTGTTGCATATCTTGCATCAAAAAAGGATCGTGTAATTCGCTCAGCTGTGGCCTAAAAAAAGTCTTGGCTGTTTCAAAATCTTCGATGCCTCTTAGAATTAAAAGTGTTGCAATTGTTTCAGGAACTTGCAGCGCTTCTTGAATGGCTTTGACCTTGGTAGCATCTGGAAGTGGTTTGGATTCCCAACGCATATTATTTCTTTGATTTACCCGCGATACAGACTACAAATTCCCCCTTAAGGGGCTTTTTCTCAAGATGTTCTTTTACTTCTTGCATTGTTCCTCGGAAGGTTTCTTCGTGCAGTTTAGACAATTCTCGTGAAAAACTCACTTGCCGATCTGCTCCAAAAAAGGGGATACACTGACCTAGTGTTTTTACAACTTTATGGGGCGATTCGTATAAAATAATGGTGCGTGTCTCTTGGGAAAGCTGTTCTAATCGGGTTTGCCTTCCCTTTTTTGGAGGAAGAAAACCTTCAAAAATAAAACGGTCGTTGGGCAGGCCACTTTGAACTAATGCAGGTACAAAAGCTGTTGCTCCTGGCAGGCATTCGGTCTCAATCTGATTTGCAATGGCTTCACGGACCAAAAGATATCCGGGATCAGAAATTGCTGGTGTTCCCGCATCGGAAATCAGTGCTATTTGTTTCCCTTGTTTTAGTTGTGAGATAATAGAATCCAAAGTACTGTGCTCGTTATGCATATGATGACTTTGCATAGGCGCCGTAATTTCATAATGCTTCATCAACTTGCCACTGGTTCGCGTGTCTTCTGCTAGAATTAAATCAGCTTGTAAGAGCACTTCGACGGCTCGATAAGTCATGTCTTTCAAATTCCCGATTGGGGTTGGTACTAGGTATAATTTTCCCACAGCTTATCGAACTTTATTTTTTAAATTATAGGACGTCATAAGCAAAACAAGAGCTACAAGTGATGCTGCAATTTCTCCGTCTTGGACTTGCCAAAGAGAAAAAGCTGCAAGTAAAAGTTCGAAGAATAAACCCGCATAAGCCCATTCTACTAGTTTCTGTCCTTGATTTCGCAACAGGGTTAGGATTGCTAAAATTTTAGCAACTGCTATCGGAATGATCAAATAGGTTGGATAACCAAGGTGTTTGAATACCTGGGCTATATCCTCCGTCTGAACAAAGTAAAGTGTTGCACTGCCGAGTATCATTAGGGAAAGAAGACCGGTAGCAAGCCAATAAATAATTTTTTGCGTGTTCATAGGTCTGAATCTTTAATTAAAGTTTTGTTCTATGATTTTATAAAAGCGCTCCTCGTAGGTTTCTTTTCCTTCCCACGAATTATACTCTGGTTTTACAAAAGTTTCAATGAATTCCTGAGCTTCTTCTAAGTTTTCGAAAACTAGAATTTGAGCAATTACTCGCTGATATTCTTCTGGATGCTCATCGAATAAGTTTTTGATAAAAGCCAAGCGATCATTCAATCCAATCTTGAGGCCTTTTCCTAAAACGTCGTTGAGGTTTTTTGGATTTTGTTCGAGTACTTCTTCCTCGGGAGCAGGGTCCTCTTTTTTTACAAAAACAGGTTCACTAATCGCCGTAGTAAACAAATCTTCAAGAGATTCATTCACTCCTTGGGACGGTTCTTCCGAAACTTCTGGGGTTTCAATTTGCTTTTTAGAAGCCGTTTCAATCGCTGCTGCTGACTCTTCTACTTTAATCTCCGGCTCCTCGACTTCAAAGAGAGGCTCTTCAATAGCTCCTTGCTTAGACTTGCCTTGTTCGTGTTCCAAAATGGTGATTTGTTTCTGAAGGACACGAAGCTTTTCCTCCAGTTCTTCAATGTTAACCGTACTTCCTTGGTCTAAAATTGACAATGCAATCGCTCTTAATTCTTTGTGAAGTGTATTAATCATTAAATTTGATTCTTTTCAACAATTAGTTTTAATACTTTTGTTGGAGTAAGTAGCAAAAGCGCTGCTGAAAATTACAAAAATGTTTTTAGAAAACACCGTAAATCAAAACGAACAATTTGGCTGGATCGAAGTAATCTGTGGTTCTATGTTTTCTGGAAAAACAGAGGAATTGATCAGACGTCTCAAACGTGCACAGTTTGCAAAGCAACGCATCGAAATTTTTAAACCAGTGGTGGACAACCGCTACGACAATGAGCTCGTTACTTCCCACGATCAGAATCAAATTCGATCTACTCCAGTTCCTGCAGCGGCGAATATCCCAATTTTAGCTTCCGACTGTGATGTTGTTGGGATTGACGAAGCTCAGTTTTTTGACTCTGAAATTGTACAGGTTTGTAACGATCTTGCCAATCGAGGAATTCGTGTTATTGTTGCTGGTCTGGACATGGACTTCAAAGGCAACCCTTTTGGCCCTATGCCTGCCCTTATGGCAACTGCAGAATATATTACCAAAGTACATGCTGTTTGTACCAAAACGGGAAACCTAGCCCAATACAGTCATCGGACCTCAAAAGAAGATGACTTGGTTGTTTTGGGTGAAAAAGAAGTTTACGAACCGCTGAGTAGGGCAGCTTTTTTTAAGGCGCGTACCCAAGAAACCCGCTTAAAAAAAGAACCCAACTCTAAGACGAAAAAAGATTCATGATCCAAGAAGCACAACTGACCATTGACCTGAATTCTTTAGCGCACAATTATACTTGTTTACGATCCAAACTAAAAGAAGATACAGCACTTATTGCAGTTGTTAAGGCCAATGCCTACGGTGCCGATGGCGCACGAATAGCACAAGAACTTGCCAAACTCGGGACAAAGCATTTTGCTGTTGCCTATACGGCCGAAGCGGTGGTACTTCGAGAAGCAAATATCAAAGAGGATATCATGGTTTTTTACCCTCAATTGGGGCAGTTGGAACGCATCATTGAATATCAACTAGAACCTGTTTTATATACCCTAGAAATCATCAAGGCTTTTCTTTTATTGTTAAAACAGAAGAATTTAAAAGACTATCCCGTTCATATTAAATGTAATACTGGACTCAATAGAATTGGGCTTTCACAAGAAGATCTTATTTTTTTCTTAAAAGAAATGGATACGACTTCCATGAATATCAAAAGTATTTATTCTCATTTGGGCGCCTCCGAAAATCCAAAACCTTGTCTCTTTACGCAACAACAGATCAATGCTTTTGAAATTGTAAAACAAACCGTAAAAGAATACTGCCCAATCCTTCCCAAGTTTCATCTGCTCAATAGTTCTGGAGTCTTCAATTATCCCGAACATCAACTCGATGCCGTTCGTGTTGGAATTGCACTCTATGGTTTTGCAAACCAAGCAGAATGGGATCTGGAACTCCGACCCATTGCAAAATTGAGCGCACCAATTTGTCAAATTCACAGGGTCAAAAAAGGGGAAAATGTAGGGTATAATCAAGGCTGGAAAGCAACCCAAGACAGTCGGATTGGAATTATTCCCATTGGCCATGCAGATGGTATCGGGAGACAATACGGCCATGGAGTTGGAAACGTGCAAATCGTTGGGCAAACCGCACCCATCATCGGAAACGTTTGTATGGATATGCTGATGATTGACCTTGGAAGCATTCGTTGTGATGTCGGAACAGAGGTTATTCTCTTTGACAAAAACACTACTGCTGCAGACTTTGCCGCAACGGGCAACACCATTTCTTATGAAATTTTAGCAGGCCTAAACTACCGTATTCAAAGGGTATATCAATAGGGTTTGTTTTATGTGTAACATTTTGTTTTATATTTGATATAATCAAAAGAATCCTTTGGAGCATTCGATTTAATAAGTACTTTTGCATTCAAATAATTTAAAAGAATTCGAATGAAAGTTGTCGTTGTTGGAGCTACTGGAATGGTAGGTCAAATCATGTTAAAAGTACTTGCAGAAAGAAATTTTCCAGTTACGGAACTAATTCCGGTTGCCTCGGAGCGCTCCATTGGGAAAACAATTGACTACAAGGGAACCTCCTATGCGGTTGTTGGTATGGCTACAGCTGTAGCAATGAAAGCCGATGTGGCTTTATTTTCAGCAGGTGGAGAAACCTCGCTTGAATGGGCGCCAAAATTTGCCGCTGCAGGAATAACCGTAATTGATAATTCTTCTGCATGGCGAATGGATTCAACCAAGAAACTTATAGTTCCCGAAATCAATGCGGGTGAACTTACGCCTGAGGATAAAATTATAGCCAATCCAAACTGTTCTACCATACAAATGCTTGTTGCTCTAGCCCCTTTGCAACGAAACTATGGGATTCAACGTTTGGTAATTTCTACCTACCAATCAATTACGGGAACGGGTGTTCAAGCGGTTCAACAATTGGAAAACGAATATAAAGGGGAGCAAGGCACTATGGCATATCCTTATCCAATACACCGAAATGCGATTCCACATTGTGATGTATTTCAAGATAATGGATACACCAAAGAAGAAATGAAATTGATCCAAGAAACACATAAAATATTGGGTGACGATAGCATTCGTATTACTGCAACCGCTGTCCGAATTCCGGTGGTGGGAGGGCACAGCGAGTCAGTGAATGTTGCGCTTAAACAAGATGCTTCTGTTAGCGAAGTACAAGCCCTATTGAATGAAAGTCCAGGTGTTGTTGTACAAGACAATCCAGACACCAACACCTATCCAATGCCCATCTATGCCGAGGGTAAAAATGATGTTTTTGTTGGACGAATTAGAAAAGATTTTTCACAGGAAAACACCTTGAATATGTGGATTGTATCCGATAACCTGAGAAAAGGAGCAGCAACCAATACGATTCAGATTGCTGAATTTTTGGTTGAAAAAAACTGGATATAGAACTCCTTATCTTACGAATATTCGCATTAAAAAATATTTTGATTTATAAAACAAAAAAGCCTGCATAGAGCAGGCTTTTTTAGTAAAATAAAAAGGGCTTATTTCATTTCGAAATCTTCCATAAACTTAGTTGTATAATTACCCGCTAAATAGTCGGGATGGTCCATTAATTGTAGGTGAAACGGAATGGTTGTTTTGACACCTTCAATTACGAATTCCCCTAAGGCGCGTTTCATTTTATTGATGGCTTCTTCCCTTGTTTGAGCTGTTGTAATCAGCTTCGCAATCATCGAATCATAATAGGGTGGAATGGTATATCCAGAGTAGACGTGAGTGTCTAAGCGAATTCCATGACCTCCCGGAATGTTGAGGTTGGTAATTTTTCCTGGTGAAGGGCGGAAATCATTATACGGATCCTCTGCATTAATACGACACTCGATTGAATGTAGTTTTGGTAGATAATGTTTCCCGCTAATTGGAATTTTAGCCGCCACAGAAATCTGCTCACGAATCAAGTCAAAATCGATTACTTGCTCAGTGATAGGGTGCTCAACCTGAATACGCGTATTCATTTCCATAAAGTAAAAGTTGCGGTGCTTATCAACTAAAAACTCAACGGTTCCTGCGCCTTCGTATTGAATATATTCTGCAGCTAAAACTGCAGCAGCTCCCATTTTGTCGCGAAGTTCATCGGTCATAAAAGGGGAGGGTGTTTCTTCGGTTAATTTTTGATGACGTCGTTGTACAGAACAATCGCGTTCCGATAAATGGCAGGCTTTTCCAAAGCTGTCACCGACAATTTGTATTTCAATATGGCGTGGCTCTTCGATAAGTTTTTCCATATACATTCCGTCGTTTCCAAAAGCAGCAGCAGCTTCTTGACGAGCACTTTCCCAAGCTTTTAAGAGTTCATCTTCAGCCCAAACAGCACGCATTCCTTTTCCACCACCACCAGCAGTAGCCTTAAGCATTACGGGATACCCCATTTCTGCGGCTAATTTTTGAGTTTCTTCAAAATCTTTTAAAATTCCTTCTGAGCCCGGAATGGTTGGAACTCCAGCCGCTTTCATGGTCGATTTAGCTGAGGCCTTATCTCCCATTTTACTAATCATCTCACAAGAAGCTCCAATAAATTTTATGTGATGTTCATCACACATTTTGGAAAACTTAGCGTTTTCTGACAAAAACCCATATCCTGGATGAATTGCATCGGCATTTGTAATCTCGGCTGCAGCTAGTATATTGGACATCTTAAGATACGATTCCGAGCTAGGTGCTGGGCCAATACAAACCGCTTCATCAGCAAATTTTACATGTAAACTTTCTTCGTCGGCTTTGGAATAGACTGCTACGGATTTAATTCCCATCTCTTTACAAGTTCGGATTATCCTAAGCGCAATCTCACCTCGGTTGGCTATTAATATTTTCTTAAACATGAATTTATTTTTTGTGAAACTTCTAGGAAGGGTCAATCAAGAAAAGAGGTTGGTCAAATTCTACAGGCGTAGAATCGTCTACTAAGATTTTTACAATCTTTCCTTGTACTTCAGATTCAATCTCGTTGAATAATTTCATTGCTTCGATTACGCAAAGAACGTCTCCTTCTTTAATTTCTTGGCCAATCTCTACAAAAGCGGGCTTATCGGGGGATGCTTTTCTATAAAAAGTTCCAATAATTGGTGACTTTATAGTAATAAAATTGTCGTTTTCAGCTGCTGAAGGAGCTGCTTTTTCAACAGGCTCAGCAGCTGCTACGGGAACTTGAACAACCGGTGCGTTTTGAACTAAACCAGGGTGTTGCTGCACAATTGTTGTGGTTTCCAAACGATCTTCACCACCCGTTTTAATGGTGATTTTGATGTCTTCCATCTCAAGCTTAACCTCAGATGCACCAGACTTTGCAACAAATTTAATAAGGTTTTGAATTTCTTTAATATCCATATGCTAAACTATTTAGTTATTATAATTCCAGGTTAAATATACAGCTCCCCAAGTAAACCCTCCACCAAAAGCGGCAAAAATTAACTTGTCCCCTTTCGAAAATTTCGACTCGTAATCCGAAAGCAACAGCGGTAAGGTTGCTGAAGTAGTATTTCCGTACTTTTCTATGTTCATCAATACGCGGTCTTCAGAAAGGTTCATTCTTCTGGAAGTGGCATCGATAATTCTTTTGTTGGCTTGGTGCGGAAGTAAAAAAGCGATATCGTCGCCAGCGAGCTTGTTTTGAGTCATTACTTTTTCAGCAGCGTCAGCCATATTCTTTACGGCATTTTTAAAAACGGTTTGCCCGTCTTGGATGATGTTATGTCCTCCCTCGGCATAGGTGTTCTCGTCGAAGGGATGTAGTGAGCCTCCTGCCTTAATGTTGAGGGATTCTCTTCCAGATCCATCGCTTCTCAAATACGAATCTTCGAATCCAAAATCATTGTCGGAAGGTTCAAAAAGAACGGCACCAGCTCCATCCCCAAAAATAATACAGGTGGTTCGGTCTGTGTAATCTACAATCGAAGACATTTTATCTGCCCCGATTAACAAGACTTTTTTGTAACGTCCCGATTCAATGTACATGGAAGCAGTAGACATACCGTACAAAAACCCTGAACAGGCAGCTTGTAAGTCAAAGCCAAAAGCGTTGTGTGCTCCAATCTGTGTTGCAACATAGGCTGCAGTTGCAGCTACTCCCATATCGGGTGTGACCGTTGCTACAAGAACCAAATCAATGGTCAAGGGATCAATATTCTTTTTTTGTAGGAGTTGATTTGCTGCTTGGATTGCTAAAAATGAAGTTGGTTCTAAAGGATTTCGAGCAATACGACGCTCTTTAATTCCTGTACGACTAACAATCCATTCATCGTTCGTGTCAACCATTTGCTCCAAATCACTATTGGATAAAATCTCGGAGGGAACGTAACCGCTAACTGCAGTAATGGCAGCTTGAATACCTTTTGAGTTAATGCTTTTCATTGAAATGCTTACTTAATCTTCTAGCACTTGGAAGTGAATATACTAGATATTTTATAGGTAGAATCTTTTTTTCACAAAAAAAGCTCTCTTGAGGAGAGCGTTTTTCGTGTAAAATTGAGTTGCTTATTAAGCTTCAGCTACTTCGGTATTGTCAATAAGCACTTTGCCTTTATAAAACAATTTGCCTTCATGCCAGTGAGCACGGTGGTACAAGTGAGCTTCACCTGTTGTAGTATCTACAGCGATTTGAGAAGGAGTCGCCTTAAAGTGCGTTCTTCTTTTGTCTCTTCTTGTTTTCGATATTTTTCTCTTAGGATGCGCCATTTTATTCCTTTAATTTATTGTTATAGTAAATCTTTTAATTTATTCCAACGAGGGTCGCTTTCTTCTTCTGGAAGCAAACGCTCTTTGGGTTGTAGTTCTTCTAGTTTTATTAATATATCTGAGTCTAATGTTCCGTCTTGAATTCCAGGATGAACGATTTTAGCAGGTATTGCCAAAACTATCATCTCGTATATGGGTTGGGCTACGTCAATTTCGTAACTCCCATGAGGAATGATTAAGATTTCATCGTTGTCGTTGTTGTATTCATCTCCGAACTTAACAATCCAATCAAAACTTATGTCGATTGGAAAATCAAAATGTTCGTCGGTAACATCACAACTAACTTCAACGCTTCCTATGGCTTTAAAGTTGAGGTTTAAAAGGGTTGCTTTTTTTTCAAAAATCAACACCACCTTTACTTTAGCGTCAAAAAAGTCATTAAAATCATATGCTTTAAAGAACGTATTCTCAATTTCATAATCAAAACAGTGAACTCCTTCTTTTAGACCTACAAAAGGTAACTTGAATTCAGATGAGCGTTCCATTCAATAGTTATTGAGCCTGCAAATTTAACAAAAAAATATCAACCAAAAAGCTTTCCTCAACAAATTGTCAATTCCTAGGGATTAGTTGCTTATGTTTTCGTTGGCTCTGCGTTCAAAATAGATGTTTCGTGCAGCAAAAAGAGCCTCTTTAAACGAGTCTGTGCGGGCTTCTCCTTTCCCTGCAATTTCAAAAGCAGTTCCATGATCTGGTGATGTTCGAACCTTAGTCAATCCAGCGGTATAGTTGACTCCCTGACCAAAAGACAGCGTCTTAAAAGGGATCAAGCCCTGATCGTGATAGATCGCTAAAACGGCATCAAATTGGGTATGGGTTTGCGCGCCAAAAAAACTATCTGCAGCGTAGGGTCCGAGTACAATTTGACCTTTGTCATATAATTTTTTTAAGGTCGGCCTGAGCACTTCATCGTCTTCTTTGCCTATGATCCCTTGATCGCCTGTATGTGGGTTGACTCCCAAGACGCCAATTTTAGGTTTGGAGATTCCAAAATCTTCTCGAAGCGACTCCATCATCAACGCTACTTTTTCTTCGATACGCTCGGGTGTAATCAATTGAGCTACTTCGCTTACAGGAACATGATCGGTAAGCAGCCCCACTTTAAGCCCTTCGGTAATCATAAACATAAGGCTTTTTCCACCCAACTCTTTGGCTAAATAATCTGTATGTCCTGGGAAATTGAAGGTCTCCGATTGAATGTTGTGTTTATCAATAGGTGCCGTAACCAAAACATCGACCTTACCTTCTTTGAGTGCTTTGGTTGCCGATACTAATGATTTTAATGCATGCTCGCCTCCTTCTTTGGTAGATTGCCCAAAAGAGGAATTGAATGGAGTTTTCCATACGTCAACAACATTAACTTGTGTAGGGCTCAATTTTCCTCCCTCCGTATAGGGGTTCAAGCCGATGCGACTACACTGGGAAAAGTGTGAGGTTAAAAAACCGGATTGAATAATTCTTTCTTTCCCACATAATTAATTTCTTCTCTCAATACGCTTCGTATGAAGATGCCGACAAAGAAGTCGTAGTTACTCGTATGCGGGGAACCATAGACGCAAGC
>DLQQ01000040.1:5489-14476 GCA_002477625.1 Candidatus Arcticimaribacter sp. UBA7428 | reverse complement strand
ACATTCTAAGCTTATTTTTTATGTCTATATTTATTCAAATTAAAGATAAACTCCAATTTAGAAATGAAAAAAAGCTACTATCAACCAGAAGACCTTAAAAACTTTGGGAAAATCAACGAATGGAATGAGGCCTTGGGCACCAAATTCTTTGATTACTATAACAGTGTGTTTGAGGAAGGATCTCTATCTGCTCGTGAAAAATCTTTAATTGCACTTGCGGTTTCCCATGTTATTCAATGTCCGTATTGTATCGACTCCTATACCAAAGATGGTTTACAAAGAGGAATTGAAAAAGAAGAAATGATGGAAGCTGTGCACGTGGGTGCAGCAATCAAAGCAGGAGCAGCTCTGGTTCATGGAGTTCAAATGATGAATCGCCACGATCAATTGAGCATGTAATATGAAAATAAAATCCCTCAAATCTCGACAAGATTCTCTAGCACAAACCGAAAAACAACTCGAAATCCTTTCTGGCGGAATTTTTAAAGACGGAAGCCTTCCAACTTTTAAAGAAAAAGTAAAAGCCAGCAACTTAGAGGCTGTTCGTCCCATTGCTTTAGAAATTCTACAAATTAATGTAGGCTATATGTGTAATCAGGTGTGTGCCCACTGTCATGTTGATGCTGGTCCCGACAGAAAAGAAATAATGACCCATGAAACCATGGAACAAATTTTGGCTGTATTACAAGTCAATAAAATCAAGACAGTAGACCTTACGGGTGGAGCTCCAGAAATGCATCCAGAATTCCGTTGGTTTGTAGAAGAAATTCGCAAAACAAGCGTGGAAGAAATTATTGTTCGTTCAAATTTGACCATTATTCTGGCAAACAAAAAATATCATGACCTTCCGGAGTTTTTCGCTAAACATAAGGTTCATGTCATTTCATCACTCCCTTTTTACAAAAGAGGCAAAACAGATAAACAACGAGGCGATGGAGTTTTCGACGCTTCAATTAAAGCATTACAAATGCTCAATAAGGCTGGATTTGGAATCCCCAATGGCTCCCTTGAGCTGGATTTGGTCTATAACCCTTCCGGTGCTTTTTTACCAGGGGATCAAAAAGCTTTAGAATTGGATTTCAAAAAGGCTTTAAAAGAAGATTTTGATATCGAATTCAATCAGCTATTCTCAATTACAAATCTTCCGATCAGTCGTTTTTTAGACTACCTCCTTGCTTCGGAAAACTACGAAGAATATATGTATTCTCTCGTTGAAGCTTTTAACCCAATGGCCGTTGAAAATGTAATGTGCACCAATACCATTTCGGTAAGTTGGGAAGGCTTTTTATTTGATTGCGATTTCAATCAAATGTTGGGTTTAAAAGTTGACGCATCGGCAACTCATATTAGTGAATTTAACACGGACATACTTTCGGATCGCAACATTCGCTTATCTCAACATTGTTATGGTTGTACAGCTGGCGCAGGAAGTAGCTGCCAAGGAAGTATTGCCTAGATTTTTGAATATGAATAAAAGACTACTTCTAGTTTTTACAAAAAACCCTCAACTCGGAAAAGTTAAAACTCGGTTAGCGAAAACAATCGGAGATGAAAAAGCACTTTTAATATTTCAAAAATTAATTGAAAAAACAGCCCAAACCATTGGGCCAATGTCCGTTCATAAAAACCTGTATTATTCTGAATTTATTGAAAATGGAGATCCATGGGACGGGCAAGTTTCTCAAAAAAAAATTCAAAGCGGAGACAGCCTTGGCAAACGAATGAGCCATGCCTTTCAGGATGGTTTTGAGCTAGGGTTTGAACAGATTGTAATTGTTGGAACCGACCTTTGGGATCTTGAATCCAGCGACATTGATCAAGCTTTTAAAGCACTTGAGACCAACACAGCTGTGCTGGGACCAGCAACAGACGGTGGCTATTACCTGCTTGGACTTTCACAATGGATACCTGAAATTTTCAAAAATAAGAATTGGGGAACAGCATCTGTGTTGAAAGACACCATGGATGACTTTAAAGAAAAAAAAGTAGTGCTTCTAAAACCAAAAAACGATGTTGATTATTACGAAGACCTTCGTACATTTCCCGAACTTTTAAACCACCTCGACCAATGAAAACCATGATACAACAGCTAGAAGAAAGCACACAGTTTTTAAAAGATCAAGGAATTGAATCGGGTGCCGTTGGCATCATACTGGGAACTGGTTTGGGCGATTTGGTAGAACATATAGCAATAGAAAAAGAAATTGCTTTTGATGTAATTCCACACTTTCCCGCAGCAACTGTAGAATATCATAGTGGCAAATTAATCTACGGAACCCTTAACGCTAAAAAAGTTCTTGTCTTTCAAGGCCGCTTTCATCTATACGAAGGCTATAATTTTTTCGAAATCACTTACCCTGTTCGAATAATGCATGCGCTCGGTGTCCAAAAACTAATACTGAGTAATGCAGCTGGTGCTGTCAACTTACGTTTTAACAAAGGGGAGATTATGTTGATCGAAGATCACATAAACTTACAAGGAGGTTCGCCTCTTGCCGAAAAAGGAACTGATGTTCTTGGCAATCGCTTTGTAGACATGAGTGCACCCTATTGCCCAGAAATGACTCAAAAAGCAAAAGCAATTGCATCGGAGGCTGGTATCACCCTCCACAAGGGAGTATATGCAGCAGTAGTTGGCCCACAACTCGAAACAAAAGCAGAATATCGTTACCTGAAAGTAATTGGGGCTGACGCCGTAGGAATGTCTACAGTTCCTGAAGTAATTGTTGCGAATCAACTTGAAATGGATTGTATCGCTTTTTCCGTACTGACGGATGTATGTGATCCAGATAATTTAAAACCCATTGATATTTCCGACATCATGACCATGGCCAAAAAAGCGGAACAGTCTTTGATTGTATTTGTAAAAAAAATAATTTCATCCCTGTAAATAAAAAATCAAATGAGCTACTTAGAAGTAACTAAAGATGTTTACAAAGAAGCTGCACTAACACCCGATATTGGTTTATGCTGTACAACTACTCCCATTTGGCAGTTTCCAGGACTTCAAATCCCAACCATCATGCAAGAAATGAATTACGGATGTGGCTCTACGGTCCACCCCCGTGATTTAGTAAACACCCCAAAAATTTTATACGTAGGAGTTGGCGGAGGGATGGAACTCCTTCAATTCTCCTATTTTTCTAGACAAAAAGAAGGTGTTATTGGAATTGATGTAGTCGATGAAATGCTGGAAGCTTCTCGTAAAAACTTTGTACTAGCAGAAAAACAAAACGCTTGGTTCCAATCTGATTTTGTGACGCTAAAAAAAGGCGATGCCTTAAATCTTCCCGTTGCAGATAATAGTATTGATGTTGCTGCGCAAAACTGTCTGTTCAATATTTTTAAAATGGAAGAACTCAAAAAAGCCTTAGAAGAGATGTATCGCGTGCTGAAACCACACGGTAGATTAGTGATGAGTGACCCTACTTGCGAGCAACCAATGAACGCAAAACTTCGAGAGGATGAACGCCTTCGAGCTTTGTGTCTTTCTGGATCAATTCCATTAGCTGATTATGTAAAAATGTTAACCGATGTTGGGTTTGGAACTATTGAAATTAGAGCCAGAAGACCCTATCGTATTTTAGATCCCAAGCACTATGCCACCGAAGAACACATTTACATTGAAAGTGTAGAAGTCTGTGCAATTAAAGATCCGATGCCAGAAGATGGACCTTGCATCTTCACTGGAAAATCTGCAATCTATTTCGGTGGAGAAGATTTTTTTGACGACAAAAAAGGACATGTACTGCTACAAAACCAGCCCCTCGCAATTTGTGATAAAACCGCTGACGCTCTTAACAATATTAATCGTGACGATATCTTCATCAGTGAATCTACTTTTCACTATGATGGAGGTGGTTGTTGTTAAATCCTAAATACAATGAAAACCCTACTTATTACTTTATTAATTTCACTCGGACTTACAAATTCAGAAATCAATTTTCAGCAAGATCAAAACCAAGACAAAGGAATACATGCTAGCTGGAATGTATTACTCCAACAATATGTGGATGCCGATGGAAATGTTGACTACCGCAGTTGGAAGAAAAGTCAAACCGATTTAGACAAATACATCCAACTTCTTGAAAAGACTCCCCCCGCAAATTATTGGGACAAAAATGATTCTTTAGCCTATTTTATCAATGCTTATAATGCGGTAACTGTTAAATTAATATTAGACAACTACCCTTTAAAAAGCATTCGAGATATCAAAGACCCATGGGATAGCAAAAGTTTGAATCTCCCGAATAACAGTTTGACATTAAACGACATTGAACATAAGGTTTTACGAAAAATGGATGATCCCCGCATTCACTTTGCAATCAACTGTGCATCTGCATCCTGCCCCCAATTGTCGAATGAAGCATTTCGAGCGTCGAAGGTTCAAAAACAACTTGAAGAAGCAACATCACTTTTTATAAATGATACCTCAAAAAATCAAATTTCAGAAAAGAATATCGGCTTGTCAAAAATATTTTTATGGTTTTCCAAAGACTTTGGGAGCAAGAAAGAACGTATTGTGTTCATTCAAAAATATTCACAAAAACCCTTTAAGGATAACGCTAAAATAAAGTACCAAGAATACGATTGGAGTCTGAATGAATAAAACATATTTATCCATTATAATCCCCGTATTAAACGAGCTTGAACAGCTCGAAGAACTAACGACTATCTTAAAAAAACGAACTGTTTTTCACAACGAAATCATCGTTGTTGATGGTGGGAGTTCGGATGGAAGTATTGAATGGCTTGAAAGAAAAGAAGGGATTACTTTAATCCAAACCAAAAAAGGGAGAGCCCATCAGCAAAATGAAGGTGCTAAAATTGCTACATCAGAAATTTTATATTTCTTACATGCAGATTCTCGGCCACCCAAAGAGTTTGACGAAATTATATATACGGCTTACACAAAAAACAGCAAGGCAGGTTGCTTCCAATTAGGATTTTCGAGCAATCATTGGGCTTTGAGTTTGACTGCAAGAGCCAGTCGGTTCAACAGTCGTTATTGTCGCGGAGGAGATCAATCTTTATTCATTCAAAAAAAACTTTTTAACACCCTCAATGGGTTCAACGAGGAGTATATCATTTGTGAAGACGGAGAACTTATCGATCGTATTTACAAACACCATTCTTTTTGTGTTTTACCTCAAAAGGTGATTACCTCATCCCGTCGTTTTACAGAAAATGGCGTGCTTCGATTACAGTTTCATTTTATGATGATTCATATTTTGCGGGCCTTGGGAAGGCCTCCCACTACACTGCACAAATACTATTGCCAATTTGTGAAGTAACGGCCAATGACTGCTTCGGCGGGTTTATTTTGAGGGGAAAAAGTGGTATCCAAAGTACCACCAGAATTTAGGTGATCAGGAAACCATTTCCAAATAAAACCTCCGGCCCACCAGGGCTTGTTCTGAAAACTTACAAAAAGTGCTTCTAGGGCATCTGCCTGAGTCTGACCATTGAACGCTTGTTCCCGCAAACTGTAATCCCATGGTTTTGATGTAGGTTGATCTATACTGCGATACCCCATTTCAGTAAAGACTATTTTTCGATTGTATTTTTCAGCAAAGGCTTTTAGATTGTCAACATAGGGCTGCCAAAGTTCAGTCAAAACGGTTACCGTAGGACTGGCGGTTTTCAAAGGGAAATAAGCATCAATACCTACATAGTCCAATTGATCCCAAAACGGCACATTTTCAAATTGATCCCAATTCTCAGCATAAGTCAACTTCCCCGAAAAAACTTGTTTGATTTCATAAATCAATTGTTTCCAATACGCAGGACTGTTAGCAACCACGGACTGTAATTCAGTTCCTATACAAAGCATCGGGATTTTAGTTTCTTCGGCAAGCTGAGCAAAATGCAGAATGAATTGTCGGTAAAATTCTTGAAATTGCTTCCACTCTTCTGGAGAGTTAAATGAAATTGTTCCCGTAAACACACCTCCTTTAATCCAAATATGCGGTTTAAGCATTACCGAAATCCCTGCTCTTTCAAAAAAAGGAACAGCTTGTTCGATTCCGTTTTTAGTTTCCCCTTGCCATTGCCAAGAGGTATTATACGAAACCACAGGTGTCTGGGCAGATTGCATATAACCGAAGGGCATAAGAGCTACCCAATTAGCAGCACTCTCTTTTATGGGAATAAGATGTTCCTGATTTACTTGATCACGAGTACCCACAAAACTCAAGCCTCGAATCTCTTGGCTCCAGTTTTTGAATGGGCAAAAGATCAAAACAGTAAATAAAAAAACCAAGCCGTTCTTTCTCATAATACACTAAAGGTACACAAGTCAAAGTCTTGGCTATTAATTTTAGGATATTATTCTACAAGCAAATAATAGGATATGAAAATTATAATCGTAAAAAAAAGAGAGCCAATACCGCAAATGAGCATGAATCCAAGGATAGAAAAAAGATCAGTCGACCCTTTAAAATCAGGATAATAACTTTTAACAAACAATGCTGAGGCTATTAACGAAAGAGCAAGAAAAAAGTAAAACATAAGATAGAGGTTAAGGTTAAAGTTGATTCTAAGGTTAGGGGTTATTAATTTTTTTTAAGTAAATTCTTCGATGGTAGTACTAAGGTCTCTTGTTACATAATTCCAACCCATCAAGCAGTCATCATAACTTTGAATACCATTCGGTAATTTAGAAAAATCGCCTTGCTCGATTTTTAAAATCACTCCTGAATCTTGTTTGAGAATCGTAAACTTAAGTTCAGATTCACAGGCTCCAAATTCTTTGTTCTCATGGAAAATTGTAAAACGGAGCTTAGCATATGGAGTAAACTCTAATACTTTTGCACGAACATGAGTTGTAAATGTCCCATCCGAATGTTCTTCCTTCCAAATGGCGTTACTGCCCACCTCCCAAGAAGAGTGCAATTGGCAGTTATACATATAACGCTGGGTTAATTTAGGATTCGTTAGAGTAGACCAAACAGCTGTTTCAGTAGCTTGAAGCGGTATTTCAACACATACCCATTTTTTATCATTTTGCATAAATGATTATTTTAGGTTAAAGAAAAAATGATGGAAATCCAGGATTTATCATAGTGATTAGGTTTTAATAAGATTGGGCATTATAAATGTACTAATTTTTTTAATAAAGTATAAAAACAAGTATATTGTAAACAAATAACACCCTATGAATCTGCCTCCTATCATTGTAATCGGAAATGGAATCGCTGGCATTACTGCCGCCCGACACATCCGAAAAAAATCAACTAAACCTATTTTAATCATCTCCAAAGAGAGTCGATTTTTCTTTTCTAGAACTGCGTTGATGTATGTCTATATGGGACATCTCAAATGGGAACATACCCAGCCTTACGAGAATCATTTTTGGAAAAAAAATAAATTGGATTTACTAGAAGAAACTGTAACACAAATAGATCCAAATAAAAAGACAATCACCCTATCGAACGAATCTATACTTTCCTACGATTCCCTTGTATTAGCCACCGGATCCATTCCAAATAAATTTGGCTGGCCTGGCGAGAACCTAAAAGGAGTCCAAGGATTATACACTAAACAGGATTTAGAAAATCTAGAAGAACTTACCCCATCTATTGAAGAAGCTGTAATTGTAGGTGGAGGACTCATTGGAATTGAATTGGCTGAAATGCTCCATGCAAGAGGGAAAAAAGTTACCTTTTTGGTGCGAGAAAAAAGTTTCTGGAATAACGTACTTCCCAAAGGAGAGTCAGCACTAATCAATAAGCATATTGTTTTGCATGGGATAGATCTTAGACTCGAAACGAATTTAAGTGAAATATTAGAAGATGAAAACGGGAGAGTCAAGGCAATACAAACAGATTCGGGTGAGCTTATCCGTTGTCAATTTGTTGGACTGACTGCTGGAGTTCGACCCAACGTAGCTTTTCTTAAAGACAGTACTATAGCAACAAAACGGGGAATACTCGTAAATAAATACCTCGAAACCAATCAGCCCGATATATATGCAATTGGCGATTGTGCTGAACAACAAGAACCCGTTCCGGGAAGAAGGTCCATTGAAGCTGTCTGGTACACAGGACGTATGATGGGAGAAACCCTAGCCAAAACACTAACGGGAACCAAAACAGCCTATCATCCTGGACATTGGTTCAACAGTGCAAAGTTTTTTGACATAGAGTATCAAACCTATGGCTTGGTAGCTGCGCATCCCGAAGATCCTGAAATACATTTTCACTGGCAAGACTCAAACAAAAACCTTGCAATCACCATTGCTTTTGATAAAAATACAAATGAATTTCTAGGTATTAATAGCTTTGGAATCCGAATGCGACACGAGCTTTTTGATCAAATACTTTCTGAAAAAAGAAGTGTTTTCCATGTGATGGAACATTTAAGCGATTGCAATTTTGATCCAGAGTTTTTCAAATCTTATGAAACTGAAATGATTTCAAAGTTCAATGCAATGCAGCATACAGACATTAAACCCAAAAAGAAACATTGGTCGAGAATTTTCAATAACCTAATCGCTCAATAATGAAGACATTACAAAAACTTGGATTTGGTATTTTTATAGTGGGACTGGCTCTTTTTTGTTCATTAGTTTTCGTTGGAAAATACCAACTCAGCACCGAACAATTTGAAGAAATAGTCAGTAGGAAAGGAATTAAAAGTGAATTATTTATCAACGCCATAAACACTCAGGTAGTTGGCAAAGAATTTTCGGGTCCTTTTACACTTTCAACAACGATCATAAAAGCAATTGAAGATGCAAATATTATCCATAGAAAAAACAGGGCCTGGAGTAAAGTCATTTGGGATAAGCCCCACAGTTTTTCCTATGAGATAGCAAAAACCGCAGGCACAGGGGTGACCAAAGAAAACAAAGTTTTGTTTTGGTTACTAACTTTTGGGTTGGGAATCTTGGGGTCGTTACTCTACATCCTTCCAAGTGTAATTACATCAGGACCTCCTGGAATAAAGAACAACGGTATCTTTTTCAATTCTGTTACAAACAGAGG
>DLQQ01000040.1:0-5474 GCA_002477625.1 Candidatus Arcticimaribacter sp. UBA7428 | reverse complement strand
TGGTTTGTTTTTATCTTTTTAGTTGCTTTTTATGTACTCTTATATTTCTTCCCAGACTACATCGTAAACTGGACCTATATCGTTGATCCCATAAGTGAACGTTTGAGTGGCAATCTAGCAAGTCAATGGTTTTTATACGGCTTCTTATATTGTGTTGTAATGACCGTGATGGCGATTCGCATGTACATCAAGTACCGGAATAATAAATATCAAATCTTAAGAACAACATCTGTTTGGTTTTTTCAAATTGTGTTTGCTTTTTTAATTCCAGAAATTTTAGTGCGCTTTGACAAACCTTGGTATGATTTCAAAAATGCATTCCCTTTGGATTATGATTTTTTCTTCAGCTGGAATCTAAACAGTTTAATCGCTAGTGGCGGGTTTGGCTTATTCATCCTCGTCTGGGGAATCGTATTGACCCTAGTTGTTGTTCCGGTGATGGTTTATTTCTTTGGAAAAAGATGGTACTGCTCATGGGTATGCGGCTGCGGAGGTTTAGCAGAAACTCTTGGGGATCCATTCAGGCACCTTTCGAATAAATCAATTGGAGCTTGGAAGTTAGAACGTTGGTTGGTTCATGGAGTGCTTGCTTTTTCGTTGCTTATGACTGGTTTTACACTATACTCCTACTTTTCTGGAGCGCAGGTTGTTTTGGGTGTCAAAACACAAACAATTCAAAACATATATGGGTTTCTAATTGGGTCTATTTTTGCTGGTGTAATCGGAACAGGTTTCTATCCAATCTTTGGAAATCGGGTATGGTGTCGATTTGGATGCCCACTCGCTGCCTACTTAGGACTAGTCCAGCGCTTTAAATCACGCTTTAGAATTACAACAAACGGAGGGCAATGTATTTCCTGTGGTAACTGTTCTACGTATTGTGAAATGGGAATCGATGTTCGTGCTTATGCTCAAAAAGGTCAGAGCATTGTTCGTTCTTCTTGTGTGGGTTGTGGGATTTGTTCTGCGGTTTGCCCAAGAGGGGTTTTGAAACTAGAAAATGGTCCTCTAGAAAACAGAACCTTTTCTCCTGAATTTCCATTAGGAAACACCTTAAAATAAAATTATTTTTTCGGATTAAAAAACTCAAATCAATTACTGGCTTATCTTTACCCAAAACCAGTATTCATAGTTCTTTTATGCAACGAATTAAAGTCATTATACCCGCCTATAACGAACAAGATTCTATAGGGTTTGTAGTTAAAGATATTCCACAAATAGTTGACGAAATTATTGTCGTGAACAACAACTCTACAGACAATACGGTAGCGGTTGCTCTTGCTGCTGGAGCTACCGTTCTTACCGAAAAAAGAGGTGGATATGGGTACGCCTGTCTCAAAGGCATTGATTACATCAACAGATTAGAAACAAAGCCTGATATTGTTGTTTTCCTAGATGGGGATTACTCTGATTATCCCGAAGAACTGTTGCAAATTGTTGCACCCATACAAAATGAAACTGCAGCTTTTGTTGTTGGTGCTCGTGTAAAAGAATTAAGAGCACCGGGTTCAATGACGCCCCAACAAGTATTTGGAAATTGGTTGGCATGTTTTTTAATGAAGATTTTTTATCAATCAAAGTTTAACGATTTAGGACCCTTTAGAGGCATTCGATGGGACACCTTGGTAAGCCTTAATATGAGCGACAAAACCTACGGATGGACCGTTGAGATGCAATTAAAAATTTTACAGAAAGCAATTCCTTATCAAGAGATTAAAGTAAAATATAGAGAAAGAATCGGAATTTCGAAAGTCTCCGGTACTATAAAAGGGACTATCTTTGCAGGAATAAAAATTATAGGTTGGATTTTCAAACATTATATATTTAGATAACTAAAATGGAGAATATTTGGCTTTACCTTTCCCTGCTGCTGATGTTATTATACTCAGTTTCTTTGACTCTGGTATTATTTTATAGTCTTTCTCAATTAAACCTGTTGTGGAATTATATTCAATTCCAAAAGAAAAAAGAAAAGCCTACCGTTCTAGACATTAGCAATCCCGAAAAAGTTCCATACGTAACCATACAACTTCCCGTTTTTAACGAGCTCTATGTAATGGAACGCTTGTTAGAATGCATCAATCTGATCGATTATCCGAGAACAAAATTAGAAATTCAAGTACTGGACGATTCGACGGATGAGTCCGTTGAACTTACTCGTACTTTAGTCGCTGATTTACAAAAGGGGGGGCTCGATATTACACAAATCAGAAGAAAAGATCGGGTTGGCTTCAAAGCTGGAGCCCTCAAAGAAGGTTTGATCACAGCTAAAGGCGAGTTTATTGCAATTTTTGATGCTGATTTTTTACCCCAAAGCGATTGGCTTTTACAAACTGTTCCGCAATTTGAAAACGAAGAAATTGGTGTTGTTCAAACCCGTTGGTCGCATATCAACCGAGATTATTCGGTGCTTACACAAATTCAAGCATTTGCACTAGATGCTCATTTTACGCTCGAGCAAGTTGGAAGAAACAGTAAGGATCACTTTATGAATTTCAATGGTACAGCTGGAATATGGAGGAAAACATGCATTATTGACGCAGGAAACTGGGAAGGCGACACCCTCACCGAAGATTTGGACCTGAGCTACAGAGCCCAGTTGAAAAATTGGAAATTCAAATATTTAGAAGACGTTGAAACCCCTTCAGAGCTACCCGTAGTAATGAGTTCTATTCGTTCACAACAATTTCGGTGGAATAAAGGAGGGGCAGAAAATTTTCAGAAAATGGTGAAGAAAGTCGTTCGATCTAAGAACATAAAGCTTTCTACCAAACTACACTCTGTTTTACATTTACTCAACAGCACCATGTTTCTAAATGTATTTTTTGTTGGGGTTCTAAGCATCCCAATGTTGTATATCAAAAACGAGTGGGGTCACCTGAGTCTGTATTTCGATCTTTCCAGCTTCTTTATTGTAAGCACGCTAATCTTCTTTAGTTGTTACTGGGTGCTTTATAAATACAAAAAAGGCGGTGGGTTGCATAATTTTTTAGACTATGTCAAACTTTTTTTTACCTTCTACACCGTTGCTATGGGGTTTTCGTACCACAACTCCCTTGCGGTTTTAGAAGGACACCGTGGGAAAAGAAGTGATTTTATTCGAACGCCAAAGTTCAACATTAAGACCCTAAAGGATTCTTGGAAAAAAAAGAAATACACCTCCAAAAAAATCTCGAAAAATACGCTAGTAGAAGGGCTTCTAACACTTTACTTTTTATTTGGTATGTACAGTGCTTTTGTGGTAGGAGAAGCAGGTGATTTTGGATTGTTCCCGTTTCATCTGATGCTCTTTATTGGGTTTGGATTTGTATTTATAAATTCATTTAAAACTCAGGGCTGATGATTGGTGGGAGAAGCTTCAAAAAGGTTCTCCAGGTCACACCAATACTATTGAGTGTGTTGGGATACTATTTCATGGGCTTTGAAGTTGATCGCGCACAGAGCCTCATCCTCATTCCACTTTACCTAAGCCTTTTCTTTTGCAGTTACCCTTTAATTTTTAAAAGCAACTCTTTAAAACAAATATTCGGAATTGGGATACTATTCCGCTTAATTTTCCTTTTATCGACTCCCCTACTATCCCAAGATTTTTTTCGATTCCTATGGGACGGAATGCTTTTGTCGAACGGACTAAATCCCTATGAGGCAACTCCAGATCTTCTCAATCAAACTGCTCCCTTATTCTCAACTCCAATTAGTCAAGAACTCTACAAGGGCATGGGCGTCCTTAGTGCAGAACACTATTCAAATTATCCTCCAATAAATCAATTGGGTTTTTACCTTGCCTCAATCATTGGCGGGAATTCTATACTTGCAAATATCATCAGCATTCGGGTGCTGTTGATTTTATCAGATTTAGGTATATTTTGGTTTGGAATAAAATTACTAGACTATTTAAATCGCTCCAAAAAAAGAATTGGACTCTATTTTCTAAACCCATTGATTATTGTTGAATTGACAGGGAATTTACATTGGGAAGGCTTTATGGTATTCTTTTTTATTTTCGGATTATATTTGATTTTTGTAAAGAATCAATGGAAATGGGCTACAATTCCAATGGCTATTTCTGTTGCTAGCAAACTTATCCCTCTTCTTATATTGCCCTTGTTCTGGCGCTTTTTAAAGCCAAAAAAAGGCATGCTCTTTGGCCTCCTTATTCTTCTGTTTTTGTTCCTGTTTTTCGTCCCATTTTTCTTAGGAGCTGACAACCTAAGTCATTATCTCAACACCCTCGGTCTCTGGTTCAATCGCTTTGAATTTAATGGAAGTCTATACTATGTGATTCGAGCGATTGGATATGAAGTAAAAGGATATAACATCATTCGAAAATTAGGATCAGTATCGCCCTACATTATATTGGGGATCGTTGCAGTTTTTACATTTATCAGAAACAACAAAACTCCGCAAGTATTATTAACTGGAATGCTGTTTTGCCTAAGTTGTTATTTCTTTATTGCGACTACAGTACATCCTTGGTATATTGTATCCTTGGTAAGTCTTGCGATATTCACCAACTACAGCTATCCCCTGATCTGGAGCGCCCTGGTAGTTCTTAGTTATGCTACCTATGGAAATCCTGATTTTAATGAAAATTACTGTTTAATCGGCCTACAATACGGGATTGTATATGGTGTTTTTCTTTTAGAATTGATCCAAAGAAAAAACTTACTTCATCATTTTAAATAGGTTGATTTCGCGCTCATTAAGATGTCTCCACTTTCCGCGAGGTAAATCCTTTTTAGTCAAATGAGCATAGACAACACGATCAACCTGCTCTACCTTATAACCCAACTTTTCAAAGATGTGAAATATAGCGCGGTGGCGTTCTGTTGATAATTCAACTCCGATTTTACGTTTGGTTTCTCCACGGATAAAACTCACTGCTTCAACATGGATTTTGTCAAATTTGTCAACGACAACCCCATCACGGATTTTCTCAAGATCCGACTGAACTAAATTCTTGTCTAAAACAACTTGAAAAACTTTATTTACTCCACGAGTTGGGTTTTTAAGTTTGATCTTAAGCTCAGTGTCATTTGTAAACAAAAGTAAACCTGTAGAAGTACGATCCATCGAATTCACGGGATCAATACGGTAGGAAGTTGCATTATCAATAAGCTCCATTACGTCTTTCTTGTAGGTGCCTTTTTTAACAGAAGCGAGAAAGCCCTTGGGCTTATTTAGCAATACATAAGCGGGTTTATCAGAAACAATTCGCCTTCCGTCATAACGTACATCATCACCCGGTTGTACCTGATACCCCATTTCAACAACAATTTTCCCGTTAATTTTCACCATTCCCATGGCGATATACATATCTGCTTCTCGACGAGAACAAATCCCAGAATTAGCAATAAACTTGTTTAATCGAGTTGAACTCGCTGTTTTTTTCGGGGAAGGCTTGTCTGACTTTGATACCATAGCGTGCGTTTGAAAACTGTTTGAACTTAGAGTGGAAACCGAACCAATACGAT
>DLQQ01000086.1:57867-63752 GCA_002477625.1 Candidatus Arcticimaribacter sp. UBA7428 | reverse complement strand
GGAAGTATGGGCATTAGAGGCATATGGAGCTTCTAGTACGCTGCAGGAAATCTTAACCGTTAAATCGGATGACGTTGTTGGTAGAGCAAAAACATACGAAGCGATTGTAAAAGGAGACACCCTCCCGGAACCAGGATTACCTGAATCGTTCAACGTATTGATGCATGAATTGAAAGGTCTAGGTCTTGACATTCGTTTGGAAGAATAAGTAGAGAAGTTCACTTCTTTTATAATCATTATAAAAAAAATAATAACAGGTAGTTATGGCAAGAAATAACGAAATTGTTACTCAAAAAAAATTCAATAAAATTTCTATTGGATTATCTTCTCCTGAAGTAATTTTAGGAAGCTCTCGTGGAGAAGTTTTAAAACCTGAAACCATCAATTATCGTACGCACAAGCCGGAACGTGATGGTCTTTTCTGTGAGCGTATTTTTGGTCCAGTAAAAGATTTTGAATGTGCTTGTGGTAAGTACAAAAGAATCCGATACAAAGGAATCGTTTGTGACCGATGTGGTGTTGAAGTTACTGAAAAGAAAGTACGAAGAGACCGTGTTGGACACATCAACTTGGTGGTACCTGTTGCACATATTTGGTACTTCCGTTCTTTACCAAACAAAATAGGATATCTTCTTGGATTGCCTTCTAAGAAACTTGACATGATCATCTATTATGAGCGTTATGTTGTAATTCAAGCAGGTGATGCTAAGAATGAAGAAGGAGAATCCCTTCAGAAAATGGATTTCCTTACGGAAGAAGAGTATTTAAACGCTCTTGAAAAACTACCGGTTGAAAATCAGTATCTCGATGCTTCAGATCCGACCAAATTCATTGCGAAAATGGGAGCTGAATGTTTGATCGACTTACTTTCTAGAATCAATTTAGAAGAACTGTCGTACGAATTGCGTCACAAAGCAAATAACGAAACCTCGAAGCAACGTAAGACAGAGGCTCTTAAGAGACTTCAAGTTGTTGAGGCATTTCGTGATGCGAATTTACGTAATGAAAATCTTCCTCAATGGATGATTATCAAAGCGGTACCTGTTATTCCACCAGAATTACGTCCTTTAGTTCCATTGGATGGAGGTCGTTTTGCAACATCGGATTTAAATGATCTTTACCGTCGTGTGATTATCCGTAACAATCGTTTGAAGCGTTTGGTAGAAATTAAAGCACCTGAAGTAATCCTAAGAAACGAGAAGCGAATGCTTCAAGAGTCTGTAGATTCTTTATTTGATAATACACGAAAATCTTCGGCTGTAAAAACAGATTCGAATCGCCCATTAAAATCACTTTCAGATTCATTGAAAGGAAAGCAAGGTCGTTTCCGTCAAAACTTATTGGGAAAACGTGTCGATTATTCAGCACGTTCGGTAATTGTTGTTGGACCTGAATTGAAATTATTTGAATGTGGTCTTCCAAAAGATATGGCTGCAGAATTATACAAGCCTTTTATTACACGTAAATTAATTGAGCGTGGGATTGTAAAGACAGTAAAATCAGCTAAGAAAATTATAGACCGTAAAGAGCCTGTTGTTTGGGATATTTTAGAAAGCGTATTGAAAGGTCATCCGGTACTATTGAACCGTGCCCCTACATTACACCGTCTGGGTATTCAAGCATTTCAACCGAAATTAATCGAAGGAAAAGCAATTCAATTGCACCCCTTGGTTTGTACAGCATTTAATGCCGATTTCGATGGAGATCAAATGGCTGTTCACCTTCCATTAGGACCTGAGGCTATATTAGAGTCACAATTATTGATGCTTGCTTCTCACAACATTCTAAACCCTGCGAACGGATCACCAGTAACGGTACCTTCTCAGGATATGGTTTTGGGATTATACTACATGACTAAAGCGCGTGTTTCTACACCAGATCATAAAGTAGTCGGAGAAGGACTTACTTTTTATTCTGTAGAGGAGGTACACATAGCATACAACGAAAAGCGAGTAGACCTTAATGCTACGATTAAGATTAGAGCAAAAGATTTCAATGAGGAAGGTGTTATCGAATACCAAATCATAGAGACTACCGTTGGACGTGTATTGTTTAATGAAGTAGTTCCTGAAAATGCAGGTTTCTTTAATGAAGTCCTTACCAAGAAAAACCTTCGGGAGATTATTGGAAAGATTCTTAAAGTTACTGGTGTTCCAGAAACGGCTGCATTCTTAGATAAAATCAAAAGCATGGGATATGGTTTTGCCTTCAAAGGCGGACTATCCTTTAGTTTAGGTGATATTATCATTCCACCAGAAAAGCAACCTTTGATTGATGAAGCGAATACGCTTGTCGATAGTATCAAAGGAAACTATAATATGGGTCTGATTACCAACAACGAACGTTACAATCAGATCATTGATATTTGGACCAACACCAATTCGCGCCTAACGAACTTAGCGATGAAGAGAATTAGTGAAGACCAGCAAGGATTTAACTCCGTATTCATGATGTTAGATTCTGGAGCTCGTGGATCTAAAGAACAGATTCGCCAGTTAACTGGAATGCGTGGTTTGATGGCTAAGCCGAAAAAATCGACTTCTGGAGGTGGAGAAATTATTGAAAATCCAATTCTTTCTAACTTTAAAGAAGGTCTATCGATCTTAGAATACTTTATTTCTACACACGGTGCACGTAAAGGATTAGCGGATACCGCTCTTAAAACTGCAGATGCAGGATACCTAACACGTCGTTTAGTTGACGTTTCTCAAGATGTGATCATCAACATAGTTGACTGTGGTACATTAAGAGGAATTGATGTGAAGCCGTTACGTAAAAATGAAGAAATTGTTGAACCTATTTCGGATCGTATCCGCGGTAGAGTTGCTTTATTCGATGTAATCAATCCTTTGGATGGAGAAGTTATTGTTCCAGAAGGACAAGAAATTACAGACCTAGTAGCTGATCGTATCGATCACCTACCAATCGAATCTGTTGAAGTTCGTTCTCCTCTTACTTGTGAAGCGAAGAAGGGTGTATGTGTATCCTGTTACGGGCGTAACCTTGCAACCGGTAAAATGGTTCAAAAAGGAGAAGCAGTTGGGGTAGTTGCTGCGCAATCTATTGGTGAGCCAGGAACTCAGTTAACACTGAGAACATTCCACGTAGGTGGGGTAGCAGGTGGTAGTTCTCAAGAGAACGAACTGCGTGTGAAATTCAACGGTGTTGCTGAAATAGAAGATCTTAAAACAGTTAAAGGAAAAGATGCAGAAGGAAATGAAATCAATATTGTAATTTCTAGAACCTCTGAAATCAAATTGGTTGACAAGAAAACAAAAGTTGTTTTGAGTACCAACAACATTCCTTACGGTTCAACTTTGATAATCAAAAATGGAAGTACGGTTAAGAAAAACGATCTGATTTGTCAGTGGGATCCTTTCAACGGTGTAATCGTTTCTGAATTTACAGGTAAAATTGTTTATGAAAATGTAGAACAAGGGGTAACCTATCAAGTTGAAATTGATGAGCAAACCGGATTCCAAGAAAAAGTAATTTCTGAATCTAGAAACAAAAAAGTAATTCCTACTTTGTTGATTCAAGATAATAAAGGAACCGTACTTCGTTCGTATAACCTACCCGTAGGTGCTCACATCATGGTTGATGATAATGAGAAAATAGAAGAAGGTAAGATCTTGGTAAAAATCCCAAGAAAATCTGCTCGTTCTGGGGATATTACAGGAGGTTTACCTCGTGTAACAGAACTTTTCGAAGCACGTAACCCTTCCAACCCAGCTGTAGTTTCTGAGGTTGATGGTGTTGTTTCTTTTGGTAAAATAAAAAGAGGTAACCGAGAAATCATTGTAGAGTCTAAATTTGGAGACATAAGAAAATATCTTGTTAAATTATCTAGTCAGATCTTAGTTCAAGAAAATGACTTTGTAAAAGCAGGAATGCCTTTATCGGACGGTTCTATTACACCAATTGATATTTTGAAAATTAAAGGCCCATCGGCTGTTCAGCAATACCTAGTAAACGAAGTACAAGAAGTATATCGATTACAAGGGGTGAAGATCAACGATAAGCATTTTGAGGTAGTTGTACGTCAGATGATGCGTAAGGTGAAAATCAACGATCCGGGAGATACCATTTTCTTAGAAAATCAATTGATTCATAAATATGACTTTATTACTGAAAACGATGAGTTGTTCGGAAAGAAAGTTGTTGAAGAAGCAGGAGATTCTGAAAACTTGAAAGAGGGACAACTGATTACCTCTAGAGACCTCCGAGATGAGAACTCAATTCTTAAGAGAGAAGGAAAAGCACTCGTTGTTGCACGTGATGCAAATTCTGCAACGGCTACTCCCGAACTTCAAGGAATTACACGAGCTTCGCTACAAACGAAATCGTTTATCTCAGCTGCATCCTTCCAGGAGACTACTAAAGTCTTGAACGAAGCTGCTGTTAATGGTAAAGTGGATACGTTAGAAGGCTTGAAAGAAAATGTAATTGTTGGACACAAAATCCCAGCAGGTACAGGTCTTAGAGAATACAATGATATTATTGTAGGTTCTAAAGAAGAATATTCTAGCTTGTTGATTAACAAAGAAGAAACCGAAGTAGAAGCATAAGTTATGAGTGATTCAAAGACAGAAGAACAGAAGATCAATATCGAATTAGATGAAGCTACGGCAGAGGGAACCTATTCCAACCTAGCCATCATCAACCATTCGGTATCTGAGTTTATCGTTGACTTTATTTCAATGATGCCCGGCGCTCCAAAAGCTAAGGTTAAGTCTAGAATCATTTTGACACCACAGCACGCCAAAAGACTACAAAAGGCGTTGAGTGAAAACATTCAGCGTTTTGAAAATGCAAACGGAGAAATTCAATTTCAGGAACAACCTCCGATTCCATTAAGTTTTGGCCCTACTGGGGAAGCATAAAAATCAATCCTCGACAGCAATGTCGAGGATTTTTTATTTCCAGTCCGATCCACACATTTTATCACCCTATTGCTTTAATGCCAAAAATTGGTACATTAGTGAAAAACTAATTTTATGGCTGATTCAACTTTTAAAAGCTTCAAGGAATTTTACCCGTTCTATCTATCGGAACACAAGAATAAAACCAGCCGCATCCTACACTTTACAGGTACTTTTTTGGTCTTGGGTCTTTTGGTTTTCCTGCTCCTTGCACAAAAAGAAGCCCGCTTTTGGATTGCACTCCCACTAACCGGTTATGGATTTGCTTGGGTTGGACATGCTTTTTTTGAGAAAAACAAACCCGCTACCTTCAAACACCCCTTGTGGAGCTTACGGGGCGACTTCACCTTGTTCTTCGATATTCTCCGAGGAAAACGGGGTTTTGATGCTGCAAAGGACTGAGGTGTGACACCAATGGTAATTTTGATTTGGAAATTAAATTAAAGAAAGCGTCTGTAAAAGATAAATCAGAGTTGGCTGCTCTTTGTATCGAATCCTATTCTAAAGCCTATCATGACCATTGGGAAGACGGCGGTTTAGCATGGTATTTAGAAAGAGAGTTTGGAGCTCAAAGAATAACATTTGATTTATCCACAAGCAATATCACCTATTACTTTTTTCAATTTCTAATGCGTCAAAAAGACTTTTTAGGCATACAAACCCTTTTCTTAGTGACATGGGTGTAAATTTCAGTTGTTATGCTACTTCCGTGCCCCAATAGCGCTTGAAGTTGTCCGATGCGTTTTGTTATCTCATTTTTAGAAATAAGGTTGGATGATTTTTTATCTTTTTTTGAGAAATACCCTGATTGGAGCATTTGACTCCAACGCACTTCGTTGTTCGACTTTATAAAGGCAATTAACTCCCAATCATAAGCAAAGGTTGCTTTGAAAATATTTTGTGGTCGATGGATGTCGGGTATGAGCTGCAGGTCATTCATGAAAAGAAACAGATTTGGGTACT
>DLQQ01000086.1:35019-57813 GCA_002477625.1 Candidatus Arcticimaribacter sp. UBA7428 | reverse complement strand
CGAAGTCAAATGAAACTTAACTGAAGGATACTTCTGTTGTGTCATTTGAAGAGAAAAACTAGAATCTGCCAAAAATACCATTTGACCTTGTTTGTCTGTAGCTAAGAACTTTTGTTTTACACGCCTAAAGTCTGCAAACTCTTGGTTTTTTGGATCGGAAGGCTCCACCCAACAGGCTTTAAAAACATTGAGGTTTTCATAAGAACAAATGGCACCGTACTCGTGTTCCAAGCGGTATTGGATCACTTCGAATTGAAGTGCACCAACAGTCCCAATAATTTTTCGATTGTTCATGGACATGGTAAACAATTGTGCAACACCCTCGTCCATCAACTGGTCAATTCCTTTGTTCAATTGTTTCGACTTCATCGGATCGGCATTGTTGATGTATCGGAAGTGCTCTGGAGAAAAGCTTGGAATTCCTTTAAAATGTATTTGCTCACCAGAAGTTAAGGAATCTCCAATTTTAAAATTTCCAGTATCGTGTAACCCCACAATATCGCCGGGATAAGAAATATCGACGATCTCTTTTCGTTCTGCAAAGAAGGCATTGGGGCTTGAGAATTTTACTTTTTTATTGTTGCGCACATGAAGGTAAGGGGTGTTGCGTTCAAAGGTCCCAGAAACGATTTTAACGAATGCTAAACGATCCCGATGATTGGGATCCATATTGGCGTGTATTTTAAAAACAAAACCACTAAAAGCTTTCTCGTCAGGTTTGATCAAACGCTCTTCCGCTTGTTTCTGGAGGGGTGCAGGAGCGATATCAATGAAACAATCCAACAATTCTTGTACGCCAAAATTATTCAAAGCTGAGCCGAAGAATACAGGCTGTAAGGTTCCTGCTAAATATTCTTCTTGGGAAAAAGGAGGATATACCCCATCGACCAAGTCCAACTCTTCTTTTAGAGTTTCGAGCGAGCTAGTTCCAATAAGTCGTTCTAGCTCCGTATCCTCCAGTGAGTCAAAAGAAACGGTCTTGTTTTTGGATTGCTTGTTGTCTTCCAAAAACAGTTTTGCATTTTTATTCCAGATGTTATAGATTCCTTTGAAGTCATACCCCATTCCAATCGGGTGGGAGAGTGGGGTAACCCGAAGACCCAACTTGGATTCAATCTCATCCAATAAGTCAAAAGAATCCTTTCCTTCACGATCCAGCTTGTTGATGAATACGATGATTGGGATGCTTCTCATTCGACAAACCTCAACCAATTTTTCTGTTTGTTCTTCCACTCCTTTGGCAACATCGACAACGACAATGACGCTGTCAACGGCGGTTAGGGTTCTGAATGTATCCTCCGCAAAATCTTTGTGCCCTGGAGTATCAAGGATGTTTATTTTTTTGTCTTTGTAGATAAATGCAAGAACTGAGGTTGCAACCGAGATTCCTCTCTGACGCTCAATTTCCATAAAATCACTGGTAGCCCCTTTTTTAATCTTATTGGATTTTACCGCCCCAGCCTCCTGAATAGCCCCTCCATAAAGGAGTAATTTTTCAGTCAGTGTAGTTTTACCAGCATCGGGATGTGAAATAATTCCAAAGGTTCTCCTTCTTGCGATTTCTTCTAAAAACATGAATCTAATTTTGCCCAAAAATACGAATATATATAGGAAGTGTGTTTTAATTCAAACTAGGTTTTTGATAAATTAATTTTGTAATTTTGACAGGCATGGAAGAAGAAAAAGTTATCCTAGTTAACTCGAATGACGAACCGATTGGTTTGATGCCAAAAATGGAAGCCCATGAGAAAGCACTGTTACATCGTGCCTTTTCGGTTTTTGTAATCAACGGCAACAACGAACTGATGTTGCAGCAACGTGCACACCAAAAATATCACTCCCCGGGTTTGTGGACCAACACCTGTTGCAGTCACCAACGTGATGGAGAAGAGAATATTGAAGCTGGCCTGCGAAGATTACAAGAAGAAATGGGTTTCGAAACTCCATTAGAATACCTATTCAACTTTATTTATAAAGCTCCTTTTGACAATGGCCTAACGGAACATGAATTGGATCATGTGATGCTGGGACGCTTCGAAGGAGAACCTTCAATAAACCCTGAAGAAGTTGCTTCTTGGAAATGGATGGATATTGATCTGATTCATGCCGATTTAAATAATAATCCAGCAGATTATACGGTCTGGTTCGCGATTATTTTTGATCGTTTTTACAACCATTTAAAAGAAAACTCATGAAGGTAACCGTAAGTAGAAAAGCCCACTTTAATGCTGCACACCGCTTGTACCGAAAAGATTGGTCCGACGAACAGAATGATGCCATTTTTGGTAAATGTTCCAATCCTCATTTCCACGGACACAATTATGAATTGATTGTAAGCGTAACGGGACCTATAGATCCGGATACAGGTTATGTAATGGATATGAAAGTTCTGAAGGATTACATTAAATCCGAAGTTGAAGATGCCTTCGATCACAAGAACCTTAACATCGAAGTTCCTGAGTTTGCCGATACAATTCCTACAGCGGAGAATATCGTTGTAGTTATTTACAACAAGCTAAAAAAGATACTGACTAGCGAGCAGAGTATGGAGGTTGTTCTTTATGAAACGCCTCGAAATTTTGTCACCTATTCTGAAAAATTATGAGCCTAAAAGTAGGAGATCGCATCCCACATTTTGAATTGCTAAACCAACATGGGGAGCTTTTTAAAAGTGAAACCGTGTTAGGCGTCAAACCCCTTGTAGTTTATTTTTATCCAAAAGATGAAACCCCAGGATGTACAGCCGAAGCCTGTAGCTTCAGAGACCACTATGAAGATTTTTTACAATTGGGTGCTGAGGTAATCGGGATCAGTTCTGATGGTGTTAAAAGCCACCAGAAATTTGCTGCGCGCCACAAGCTTCCTTTTGTTTTATTGTCAGATTCGAAGAAGAAAGTTCAACGCTTATTTAAGTTGCCAAAAATCCTCTTCGGTTTATATACCAAGCGGATAACCTTTGTAATCGACAAAGAAGGATTGGTGTCTTATGTGCACAGCAGTCTGATGCCCGACACGCATATCAAAAAGGCGTTGCAGCAATTAAAGTAGTCAAAAATGGTAACTTACTGTTTCTGTGATTTGATGTGAATGTTCACCTCTTAAATCAAAATAATTTTCAATACCTTTACCAAAAATAAACAAGCATTATGGCTAGTAAAAAACAACTCAAAAAAGATATCAATAATAGCGTTGGTGCTTTGATCGAAGAAATCTACGTATGGGAGCTTATGAATCCTAAAGGAGATTTTACGAAAAGTGAAAAACTGATTGATGAAGCAATCGTACTATTCGATGAATTGATCATGAAAATTCACGATTATGCTGAAGGTACTTCTGCTAAGAAACACTTCAACTCAATCGTTGAAGAATTAAACACAACAACTGCAGCTATTTCAGAAAAGATCACTAAGCTTAAATAAGTTACTTACTCTTTAACTTCCTTTAAAGAAGTTAGATATGCATTAAGCTCAGCCCCATAGGTTGAGCTTTTTACGTTTTCAGATAATTTGCTGTACAGGCTATCCAAGAATTTTGGATTTGCATCATTGACCTCATAGGCACCGATATAAGCTGCAACTTCTTTATCCGCATGGTTGGTAGCGTAGTTCAAAGCAAATAAATATCGTCGTCTCAATAGGTTTTTAGATTCTTTACTAAAGTTAGCTTCTCGTTCTTCTAGGCTCAGCGAATCTTCTTCTAAATACGCTTTGACAAGATCCAAGCTTTTATCATTAAATTTTTTGAGCATGGACTGGTATTCTTCTAATAACACGTGATTTTCAGACCCGGAGATTTGGGCACTACTATCAAAAGTTTTCAAAAGAGTATTGATTGTGATTTCGCCTTTTTCACCAAAGAATTGTATGCGATCATTTAAGCTATCGCCATCTTCCTTTTCTAAATATAAATAATAGATCTCTGCAGAATCGAGGTCATCACCTAGGGAAAAGGGTTTGTCTTTTTCAACTTTAAATGAATCGATGTTTACCAGAGCAGAATCTTGAACCTTTTGTAGGTATAAGGTTCCTTTTCTTAAGCCGTCAATCGTACCGGTAACGTGCATTGCTTTTTTACTAGGTGAACCACAAGAAATTAAGAGGCTTAAAATAAATAGTGTACAAAGGGATCTCATAAAACAGGTTGTTATTTGTTAAACCAATAGGTTAACTTAAAGGTTAAACTACGGACTTTGGGTACAAAAGTATCGGTTACATAGTAATTATCATTATAAACTAGGTAAAAATCGGATAAGGGACTAAATCTCCATTGTAAACGAGAGTTAATTCCAAAATTTTCAGACTGAGAACTGAACTGGAAAAAGGTTCCCCAGAATAATTTTTTATTAAAGGTTACATCTGCTTTAGGTCCAATCAATATTAAATCGGCAGATGCATAGGGTGCAGGAAGTCTGATCTGATCAAAATTGAACCGCATACTTGCTGTAAAATAGGGTTGAACGCGATAATTCATTTGAGAAGACACCGAAAATTTAGTTCCGTTGTAGAAGCTTCCATAGGTGCTTTTGATGTTGAAATTGAAAACGTCACTTCGATCCGATTGAAACGATACTTCTGCATCGTTATAATTGTATCCCGTCCGCCCTTCTAGAGGTACCTGTGCATTACTTCGTGCAGGGTCAAATGAATCGAGCAAGAAGGTATAACGATTGCTGTAGCGCAATTGTAGTCGGGCTTGATTTTTAAAGGAAAATTCAATGTTAGACCAGTTTCCACGATCGGTTAATAAATAATTATCTTTTGGACGCCCAACGTAATAAAAGGTTTGCGAAAGGTTTATGGAACGGAGGCTTTTGGATTTCAACCAAATGCGGTAGGTGTAGCGAAAATAGTTTTTTAAAATCCCCGTTCGGCGAATAAAACCTAAATCCGATTGGTAGTTGTCACCTATACGAACCACACCGTAGGATACAGAATGTACACGGGCATTGTATTCTAAGTTCAACCCAGACGCATAGGCTTCTTTCGGTTTATCTGGACTAAAAGACTGATGTAAAAATGTTCTACCGGTCCAACGATTACTCTTCGATGCCAAATTAAAGTCAACCCCAACCACACGATTAAAACTGTCTTGCCTATGCTCAAAATCTGGCGCACCCGTAGTCTGTCGATTCACAAAGATAAAGCCCAAATTGGAACGATCCAGCACCTTTTTCTGTAAGGTGAAAACAGTATTGTTGTTACCAGCAATTTGATTGGTAGGATCTTCGGCAGTTTGCATATTCAAAAAGCCCAGACGTAAATTATTGTTTATTTTACCACTGAGTCGAACTCCAGCAATGATTTTATTTTCAAAGGTTGTTCCAGCGGTATCTTTAGCAACACCAATTCTTCTGGAAAAGAAAGGCTGTGCTTCTCTTCGATCTCCAAAATTTACAAATAAGTCACTGTTTTGAATAAAGAATTGCCTCTTTTCGGGTAGACTAATTTCAAATCGACTAAGGTTAATGACTTGATCATCTACTTCAACTTGCGAGAAATCCGGATTGATTGTCAAATCCAAGTTCATTCCACTTCCAATAGAAAGCTTGGCATCCCCTCCGTAGTTCAATATGCTTTTTTGTTCATCAAGATCAAAATCTTTTTGAACAGATCCGCCTACATACGGGATAAGGGCTACTGTTTTTCCAGACTTCTTCAAAGGCTTTTCGAAATTCAAAATCCCCATAAAAGCCATACCAGCTATGGTTTGATTTTGGGGTATGTTGGCCCATGTGTACCATTGTTTGGTGTGGGTATCGTGTCGATATAAATTCATTCGCCATTGAGTAGATCCTTCAGGGTATTGAATTGATTTTAAGGGTATTTTAATTTCAGATATGGTTTTTCCATCCTGCTGTGTAGCTTCAGTTTCCCATTTTACATCCCAACTTTTATTGAAATCTTTCTCGAAATCATTACCTCCATTCGATATTAAAGATTCTCTTTTTACGCCCAAGGGGTTGGTGCCAAACATAAAGCCGTTTGTCCCATCCATGAATGTATCTAGAATTAGGGTTACGTTATCATTACCAGCTCCGGAATAATCTCTTCGCAGGGATGGAATGATATAATCAGATGATTCAGAGTATGAAGTTACCAAGACATATAAATTGATATCATCGAAGAGGAACTTAGCTGTGGTTCGTTGTTCTGCTCTTAGACTGTCGGTTGGAAACCACTGCCAGAAATTAGAAATTTCATCAACAGTTTCCCAAACTTTTTCGTTTTCAAAACCATCAATATTTATTTCTTGAGCTGTAAACTTTACTTGGGCTTCGAGGGGTTTTTGCGCAAAAGTCAGGATTGAAATTAGGCAAGATAATATGCAGAGTATTCGTTTGTTATTCAACCTAAACTTATGTATTTGTTATTTGAAGTCAAATTTAGCTATTGGAATTATATATTCTGTAATTAAATTACTTAAATGAGGTTTTTATGCCTTTATTTTTCTAAAGGTCAAGTTAATTCGTCCACCTATTGCGCGTTTCGTTTTGGCAATCTGGTGCTGCCAGTGTTCTTGCATGGCACCTCCCATGATCAACAAACTCCCGTGACCCAATTTTATTTTTAAGCGCTCTTCTTTGTGTGTTTTGTGTTTGAGGTGAAAATAACGTTCTTCTCCAAAACTAACGGAAGCTATAATCGGGCGCTTCCCTAATTCCTTTTCATCATCCGAATGCCATCCATTACTATCCATTCCATTTCTGTATTGGTTTAATAGTACAGATGTAAAATCATTTTCTTCTACCGTTTTAATTTTATCCAAAAGCCCTGCTAGTGTTTTCGACATGGGTTCGGGATTCATTTGAATCCCAGAATAGCTATACGGCTGTCTGTCTTTGCTGTGTAAAGAAGTCAATCGAGGTTGCGGATATGTTTTTCCGAAAATTGTAATGGGGTCTTGTCTCCATGGAATTTCTTGCAGCAAGGTTTGGAATAACATAGTCGCTTCCTCCTCAGTCCAAAAATTAGGGTAATAGCGCAATTCTGCATCCCGGAGTTTTAGAGTCCAAGGGGTTTCGTTTTCTGGAAAAAGTTCTAGCATATTCAAAAATACGGGTTATTTTAATACTTATATCATCGCCTAACTTCAGTTCTTATTATCTCAACACTCAAATGAATTAAAAACGTAAAATCGGTTCTGTAGATTGATGGTTGATTAACGGAGAAACGCAATTTGGTGTATGCGCGTGTTGGGATTGCGAATTGATTGATCAATTTCCGAATGATTATCTTTAAACCAATAACCGATTAGATTTATTAACTTTAGACTGAATCTTGAAAGATTCCCTAATTTATATTCTTATGAAAGTACGCACAGGTTTTTTCTTTTTATCCTTCCTTACGCTTTTTTTAACGGGACTTATCTATCTTTTTTGGCAACCCGTCCTTTGGAGTTTGACGGTAACTGCCCCAATAATTTTATTGGGTTTTTATGATTTATCACAAAAAAGACAAACGATTCTTCGAAACTTCCCAGTACTTGGCCACTTCCGATATATGTTGGAGGCCATTCGACCAGAAATCATGCAATACTTTGTTGAGACGGATACGCAGGGACGTCCGATTAATCGTATGTTTCGAAGTCTGATTTACCAGCGGGCAAAGGACGTAACCGATACAGTTCCTTTTGGAACTCAAATGGACGTTTACCGCTCAGGCTATGAATGGATGGACCATTCAATGTATGCATTAGATGAATCTAAAATAGATACAAAACCCCGAATTGCTGTTGGTGGGAAGCATTGTAGGCAACCGTATTCTGCAAGCCTACTCAATGTATCCGCAATGAGTTATGGCTCGTTGAGTAAGAATGCCGTTTTGGCATTAAACAAGGGAGCCAAAATAGGTGGCTTTGCTCAAAATACAGGTGAAGGATCCATCAGCCCTTTTCATTTAGAACCTCAAGGCGATTTGATTTGGCAAATAGGAACAGGATATTTTGGATGTAGAACTAAAGAAGGCAGGTTTTGCCCAGATTCCTTTGCAAAGAAAGCGAATTTAGATTCGGTGCGTATGATCGAAATAAAAATATCTCAGGGAGCGAAACCCGGGCATGGAGGAATCTTACCTGCTGCCAAGAATACACCTGAAATTGCAGCTATTCGAGATGTAGAGCCCCATATTGATGTACATTCACCTCCCAGTCATTCTGCTTTTTCAAACCCTACTGAATTGATTGAATTCATTTCCCTCTTACGCGAGCGTTCCAACGGAAAGCCTATAGGCTTTAAATTGTGCATAGGTAAAAAACAAGAATTTATAGACATCTGTAAAGCCATGATTGCTACTGGAATTATGCCAGACTTCATCACCATCGATGGGGGAGAAGGAGGTACAGGAGCTGCTCCAGTTGAGTTTTCAAACTCGCTCGGGGTTCCACTTCGCGACGGTTTGGCTTTTGCCTACGACACTTTGGTTGGCTATGGATTAAAAGATGAAATTAAGCTAATGGCTTCGGGAAAAATCTTTACAGGTTTCCACATCGCTCGTGCCCTTGCATTGGGTGCTGATATGGTGAGTTGTGCTCGTGCTATGATGATGGCAATTGGGTGTATTCAAGCCCTAGAGTGTAATACAAATTCCTGCCCAGTTGGAGTTGCAACCCAGAATAAATCCCTTATGAGTGGACTGGATGTGAACGATAAGTCTCTTCGCGTAGCCAATTTTCATAGAAAAACCCTTAAGAGTTTTACCGAGTTGATAGCTGCAACGGGTTTGAGTTCTCCAGATCAGCTCGATCGTAAACACATCAACCGTCGTATTGGAATGAATCTCATTAAAAAATATGATGAAATTTTCCCCTATACAAAACAAGATGCATTCTTATAAATCGCATTTTAATATTTCGACAATCTGTTGTCGATACGAAAAGGGGTTACTTCTTTAATCTTGATTTTTTCCATCAAAGGATGTTTCACGTTGATGAGATAATTTGACTCCAAAGGATTCACTGCACTTGGGATTTGTAGGGTGCAATAATTCCCCAGCGCAATCCAGCTTTTACCAATACTTTTTAAGGCATCTGGACTGGGGTAGTGGTTCCAGTTTTTTGGAAGTTCTTCTTCGGGTATTTTTAAAATTTTACTCTTTGGAATTTCTAAAGCAGCGATACACAAATCATCGGGTAAAAGATCCATGTCAATGCTAACCAATTTTTCAAGGATTGCTAAGGACGAAGTTGAGGCACAGTACAAGACGGGTATTCCCTTGGGGTTCCAGCGTCCACACGTACGTTTGGCACCATTTCCACTGAGATCTTCAATGTATTCTTTTTTTGCAATGCGATAAACGATCATGAGAATACACCCTGTTCGATTTTAATTAATTCATCGTGGACCATATCCATACCCAAGCTTGTTTCCATAAGCTCTAGGGGGGTTTGGTTGTTCAACGGCAGGTTGGGTCTGTTGATCCAGAGAAGCAGTTTTTCTTTATTATTAAAAACGGTTATGCCCTTGTGAAAAAGACGACATAGTTCAATGAGTTTTTCGGAGGCTCCAAGGTCGAGTAATTTCTCGGGGGGATTCCGCTGCAATGTGCGTTCCGAAAGATGTATGATTTTGGAAAGTTGTTTTTGCGAAAGTTGCGAGTGCTTAAGAAAAGAAGTAATGGAACTGCATTTGATCCCTGTGCGTATAAGCTTCATATAATTGAAGGAAGCATTAGCCCGTTCTGACGGGTTGTTTTTTAAGTTCAACCACTTGAAAACAGTTTTTTGTTCTAGACTTAAGGGAGTTGCAGCTACAAGCATAACACGACTTTTGCTGTAAATGTAACGACATTTGTCGTTTTATCCAAAAAAAATCATAGAATTTTATTTGGAAACGTATGTTGATTAGGTGGTTATGTTGTTTTTTAAAACCCTGCTTATAGTAGCTGGATATTCGCTATCAAACAGCCTCCAGTAAACAAAACCCCATCTTACGTCTAGTTACAAAACCAAGTTGTTCATACAGCCCGATCGCGGATGAGTTGTTTTCGTCCACGTGAAGAATGGGTATTTTCCTATCTGAAAAGATTTTATCTGTAGTTTGTTTTAACAGCTGTTTTGCGTAGCCTCTTTTACGAAAGTCTGGATGCGTAACAACTGCACTAACTTCTGAGTAAGAATTCATTTCTACGCGTTCACCCGATACAGCTACCAATTGCTTGTCGGAGTAAATTCCAAAATACGTTCCCATGGCTGCAGTTTTCTCACGAATAAAGCCGGGTTGAACGAAGTTTACCAACTCATAGAGTTCCTTCTTTTGTTTTTCTGTTTCAAGCTTTAGAATCGTTTCTGTGATCTCGAATGGAAAGGGTTTGTAAAGAATCATTTGATTAGCAGTCAGTTGCTTTTTGATTCGGGCACTACTGCCTGCAATCGGTGGATCACCTACCATATAAAAAAGAGAAGTAAGTTTGCTGTACTGATCTGCAGCCAAAGCCGTATTTCCTCCTTCGCCCAAACCGCCAAAAGGGCTGTACTCCGGCTTGTAAAATTTACAACCGTTATACTCTACTGCGTATTGTTTATGGGTTTCGTTCAAAGCATGCCAAATGGGATTGTCTAGTTTGAAATCTTCATTCTGAATCATAAAGTAGATTTAAGCGTAAACTGTAGCTAATATACAGTTTTAAAAAAAGGCTGTCTTTTCAGACAGCCTTAGTTTAGTTGCTTATTTGATCAAATCAACGGAGCGAACAATGAATTTGGTTAGCTCTTCTCCTTTGAGCAGGTTTTGTGACAAACGTGCCAAGTCTAGAGTTTGCTGAATCAAGCGCTCCCGTTTCTTTTGGGTTTTGGTATTCAAAATTTGACTTACCAACGGATGATTGGTGTTGACAACCAAGGTGTGCATTTCGGGGAAGTTTCCAAACATACCGCCTGCGCCACCCGTTTGTTGCATTTCTTTCATACGACGCATAAACTCGGGTTGAGTCAATACAAAGGGGAGTTGCGAACTGCTCAATGCTTCGAGTTGAATGGTGTATTTCTCTTTTGGTACAACCGCTTCGATAAGTGGACCCAGTGCTTCTTTTTCTTCATCAGAAAGCTTAGAAACCGTTACTTCATCTTTCTTGATGAGGTTTTCGATAGCATCACCGTCTACACGTGCGAAAGAAAGTTTTTCGTTGGCGCCCTCTAGCTTTTGAATTAGGTGGGGTACAATTGGAGAATCGAGTAGTAAAACTTGATAGCCTTTCTCTTTTGCTGCTTCTATGTAGGCGTGTTGTTCGTCTTTATTCGATGCATAAAGTATAACCAGTTTATCGTCCTTATCGGTCTGAAGGTCTTTGACAGCTTCTTTCAATTCGTCGAAAGTAAAATAGGTTCCATCAACCGTGGGGTAGAGTGCAAATTTGTCAGACTTCTCAAAGAACTTGTCTTCAGAAAGCATACCGTACTCAATAACCACTTTGATGTCGTTCCATTTTTGTTCAAAAGCAGCACGATCTTTTTTGAAAAGACTAGTTAATTTGTCCGCTACCTTTCGGGTAATGTAGTTGCTTATTTTTTTGACTGCTCCATCTGCCTGTAAATAACTTCTGGATACATTCAAGGGAATGTCAGGAGAGTCGATAACTCCGCGAAGCATCGTCAAAAATTCTGGAACAATTCCTTCTACGTTATCCGTAACAAAAACTTGGTTTTGGTAGAGTTGAATTCTGTCTTTCTGAATGCTGAGGTCATTGCTCAACTTCGGGAAATATAAAATCCCGGTTAGGTTGAAAGGATAGTCTACATTCAGGTGAATGTTAAACAAAGGCTCTTCAAATTGTGTTGGGTATAATTCGCGGTAAAAAGAATTGTAGTTTTCTTCCTTCAAATCAGCCGGCTGTTGTGTCCAGGCTGGATTTGGATTGTTGACAATATTGTCAACGGTTACTTTTTCTGCTTCAGTACCTTCTGGAGCTCCTTCAGGAATAGGAAGGGTTTCTTCTTTGATTCCGAATTTAATAGCTACCGGCATAAATTTATTGTACTTATTCAGCAGTTCGGTTATTTTGCTGTTTTCTAAAAACTCAACAGAATCTTCAGCAATATGAAGAATGATTTCGGTACCCCGCTCTGTTTTGTCGTGTGGCACTAAGGTAAATTCTGGAGAACCATCGCAACTCCAGTGCGCCGCAGGTTCATCTTTAAAAGACTTTGTAATCAATTCAACTTTTTCTGCAACCATAAAGGCTGAGTAAAAACCTAAACCAAAATGCCCAATAATACCGCTATCAGCAGCACTGTCTTTGTATTGTTCCAAAAATTCTTCAGCTCCCGAAAAAGCAACTTGGTTGATGTATTTTTCAACCTCTTCCGAGCTCATTCCAATTCCTTGGTCAATGATGTGCAGGGTTTTATTTTCTTTATCAAGCTTAATTTCGATGATTGGATCTCCAACTTCTCCCGTAGCTTCACCCAAATTGCTGAGGTGTTTTAATTTTAGCGTTGCATCGGTTGCATTGGATATTAATTCACGCAAGAAAATTTCGTGATCACTGTATAAAAATTTCTTGATGAGTGGGAATATATTCTCAACAGAAACATTGATTTTACCTTTTGACATGATTTTAATTTTCCAACAACAGTTCAAAAAAAATACCACAATGGAATCGCTGACAAATTGGCATTTTATTTTGTTTAGTTTTTTTCTTAAAAAGATAAACAAGTTGTATTTTTGCTTTAAATAAATCATTCTATGGCTGCTAAAAAATCACCTGATATTCTTACACTCTATATGGATAGTGTTCTTGAGCATGAAAAATATCCCCTTTCGGTTTACAAATTTTGTAAAGTGAATAAAATTGAAGAACAAGATTTTTATAAGAAGTATGCTTCTTTAGATACCATAAAACACCATGTTTGGCAGGTATTCTTTGACAATACCGTACAGCTATTGCACAAAAATGACGGCTATGAAGCGATGTCCAGAAAAGATCGTTTGTTAACGTTTTACTTTACTTTTTTTGAAGTACTGCTCCTGAATCGCAGTTATGTCTTATTTGCTTTGAAAGGATCTGAAAACCCGATGACAGCCATGGGGCAATTGAAACATTTGCGATCGAGTTTTAAAGCCTTTACTACCGAATTAATCGAAGAAGGAAATGACGATAAATCCCTGAGCTTGACCAAACATCCGGTTGGCTTATTTTCCGAAGCAGCCTGGTCCCAGCTACTTTTCATATTGAAATTTTGGTTAGACGATACTTCTCCAGGATTTGAAAAAACAGATGCTGCGATTGAAAAATCAATAACGGTAGCTTTTGATGTATTTGACAATACGCAATTAGAAGCTTTAGTGGACCTTGGAAAATTTTTGTGGAAAGAAAAAATCAGTAAAAATTAATTGAAGACTTTAGATTATATCCCCACGGGAAAGCTAGAACGTGCAGGAAAATTGGTGAGTACTGGCGTTAAAATTGGTGGGAACTACATTAAATACATGGGGGATAAGATTACCAACCCCGAACAAGCCAAAGAAAATTTTGATCAAAACAATGCAGAAGACATCTACGACGGACTGAAGAGTTTAAAAGGTAGTGCCCTCAAAGTTGCTCAGATGTTGAGTATGGAGAAAAACTTACTCCCGAGTGCTTATGTCGACAAATTCAGTTTGGCTCAGTTTTCAGTTCCGCCTTTATCGGGTCCCTTAGTGCGAAAAACATTCAAGCAATATCTCGGAAACTATCCTGAAGATATTTTTGAAACCTTTACAGCCGAATCGGTCAATGCAGCTAGCATAGGTCAAGTTCATAAAGCAACAAACAAGGGCAAAAAACTGGCAGTTAAAATCCAATATCCAGGGGTAGCGAACAGCATCAGTTCGGACCTTACTTTGGTAAAGCCGGTTGCTACCCGCTTATTTAACCTCAGAGGAAAAGATTCTGAAAAATATTTTAAAGAAGTAGAAGGGAAGTTATTGGAGGAAACGGACTACACATTGGAATTAGAACAAAGCAAGCAGATTACAGAAGCGTGTTCGATGATTCCCAATCTTAAATTCCCAAACTATTACCCAGAATTTTCATGCGACAAAATCCTCACCATGGATTGGATGGAGGGTATTCATTTGTCAGAGTATACTGCTCAAAAAAATGACCCGGAACAAATGAAGCTCGTGGGGCAAACCCTATGGGATTTCTATATGTACCAGATGCATGTATTGAAACGGGTGCATGCCGATCCGCATCCTGGAAACTTTTTGGTGGATGCTTCAGGCGCTTTAGTGGCTATCGATTTTGGTTGTATAAAAGAAGTTCCAGAAGATTTTTATGTTCCTTATTTCGAATTGGCACAGAAAGAAGCGATGGAAGACCGGGACTTTTTTATTGATAAAATCACAACATTAGAAATCCTAAGACCAGACGATTCTGAGGAAGACAGTGCCTACATCACCGATTTATTCCACGAACTATTAGGCGTATTGACCTTTCCTTTCCACAACGAGACCTTTGATTTTTCGGATGAAAGCTTTTGGTCTAAAGTGGCACAGATGAGTGAACGCCTTTCTCAAGATGAGCAGATTCGAAAATTAAACGGAAACCGAGGTTCAAGACATTTTCTATACATCAACCGTACATTTTTTGGACTTTATAATTTGCTCCACGATCTCAAAGCAGATATCGTTGTAAATAATTATAAAAAGTTCGTCTAATTCTTTTGAGTTAGTTGCTATTATTCTTTACTTGTACTACTAACTACTATATTCAATATGTATAATTCTAGAATTATTGGCTTAGGAAAGTATCTCCCTGAAAACATCGTAACCAATGCGGATTTATCCAAAATGATGGATACCTCTGACGAATGGATTAACGAACGCACTGGGATTAAGGAACGTCGCCACATCAAAAAAGGCGATGGAAATACGACTGCAACTATGGCGCTAAAAGCAACTAAGATTGCTTTGGAACGTGCTAATATGGCAGCCGAAGATTTGGATTTAATTCTCTTTGCAACCTTAAGTCCGGATTATTATTTCCCTGGATCGGGCGTTGTGCTCCAAGATTTATTGGGTATTCCTGCCTGTCCCGCAATGGATATCCGAAACCAATGCAGTGGTTTTATCTATGCGCTTTCTACAGCAGATCAGTTTATTAAAACCGGGATGTATAAGAACGTTTTAGTTGTCGGAGCTGAAAACCACTCGGGTGGTTTGGATATGACTTCAAGAGGTAGAGGCGTATCCGTCATTTTTGGGGATGGTGCTGGAGCAGCAATTCTTACTCGAGAGACCAATATGGAACGTGGGATTTTATCTTCTCATATCTATTCTGAAGGCTCTTATGCCGAAGAACTTTCTTTGATCGGTCCTAGTACCAATCGGTGGGTTCCTGAAATAATTAGTGCAAACGACCCTGAAGATTTAAGTTATTATCCATACATGAACGGTCAAGTGGTATTTAAACATGCCGTTGTTCGTTTTTCAGAAGTGATCAACGAAGGCTTGCAAAAGAACAATTGGCAAGCGAGTGATATCGATATGCTGGTTCCACATCAAGCAAATTTAAGAATATCGCAATTCATCCAAAAGAAATTTGGACTGGGCGATGAGCAAGTTTACAACAACATCATGCGTTACGGAAACACCACCGCCGCTTCTATTCCGATTGCTTTGACCGAAGCATGGGAAGAAGGTAAGATAGAAGAAGGTTCTAAAGTAGTACTGGCTGCTTTTGGTAGTGGATTTACTTGGGGAAGCTCTATTATGGTTTGGTAATGGTGCAAGAAACATCCAAGACAACTCTTATCATTGGAGCGTCAACAAACGAGGAACGCTATTCGTTTAAAGCTTTTCATAAATTAAGAGCAGCCAAGCATACCGTTTATGCCTTAGGTTTTCGGGAAGGGATGTTAGCAGACACACCAATTCACACGGAACATCAAGCCGCTTGGAAGGAGGTGGATACCGTAACCTTATATTTGGGGCCTGCACGCCAAGAAAGCTATTATGAGTACCTCATCAGCCTAAACCCAAGAAGGATAATTTTTAATCCCGGAACAGAAAACGAAAGTTTTGAAAAGCGTTTACGAGACGCAGGTATTGAAACCGAACAGTCGTGTACATTAGTCTTGCTTGCTACGAATCAGTATTAAGCCTAGGAAGGTAAACAAACCATTCAAAGGCAATAATTCATATCCTATTTGATAGCCACCCAAGAGTGCCGCATCAATACTTCCTAAAATACTGGTGAGTCCTACAGAGGCAAAAACCACAAACCACACATACCGATCTTTGATGGTGTATTTGGTGAAAATACTGAAAGTAAATAGCCCTAACAAAGGCCCATAGGTATATCCAGCAACAGTAAGGAGGCTGTCGATTACGTTAGAATTTAGGATGTGTTTAAAAGCGATAACTACCAGAATCAGTAAAAGACTCATCCCAATATGAGTTTTCTTTCGTAAGCTTTTTTGGTTCTCTGGATCTTGTTTTTCAATGGCTAAAAAGTCAACACAAAAAGAGGTTGTCAAAGAGGTAAGTGCACTGTCTGCGCTACTGTAAGCCGCAGCAATTAAACCTAAGATAAAGGTGATTCCAACCCCTAAGCCCAGTTTTCCGTTCAAGGCAATCTCTGGGAATAATAAATCTGTTTTGGGACTTCCATCCATAAGGGGTAGGGCAATGCCTTCTTTTCCTGCATAGATATAAAGCAAAGCTCCAAGGAGCATAAAAAGACCAGTTACGACAACCAAAACTAAACTGAAAACAACCATGTTTTTCTGTGCATCCTTTAAATTACGGCAGCTCAGGTTTTTTTGCATCATGTCCTGATCCAAACCTGTCATACAAATGGTGATGAAAACCCCTCCAATAAATGACTTAAAAAAATGATTCCGAACCAAGAAAGAGTCGGTGACTAGAACCGAATTGTATTGTTCAAATTCAGTAGACCTCAAAAAATCCATCATACTCCACCCAAGTTCTTTGTTGATGTACATGATGGACAAGAAGACTGCTAAAATCATTAAGGTGGTTTGCAGCGTATCGGTCCAAACAATGGTTTTGATTCCACCCCGCTTGGTGTAGACCCATATCAAGGCGATGGATAGGATTACTGTAGCTTCAAAAGGCACATGGAATGCATCGAAGATGAATTGTTGCAATACAATAGCAACTAAAAACAAACGAAAAGCAGCACCCAGCACACGGGAGATAAAAAAGAATAGGGCTCCTGCACGATGACTATTCTTTCCAAGGCGGACATCCAAGTATTGGTAGATCGAGGTAACTTGATTTCTGTAATAAACAGGGAGTAACACATAGGCAACAACAAAGTATCCGACCATATAACCCAAGACTACTTGAAAATAGCTGAATTGTGAAGCTTCAATCCAACCCGGGACGGAGATGAAGGTTACTCCAGAAAGAGAGGCTCCAACCATACCAAAGGCGACTAAATACCAAGAAGAACTTCGGTTGGCAGTAAAAAATTCTTGATTAGAATCTTCTTTACTCGTGAGATAAGAGATCAGCATCAGCACTGCAAAGTAGCAAAGTACAAGGGCGAGAATGAATAAGGGTGTTATCATAGCCGTTAAAGGTATAAAAGAAATAGCAATCCAAGTTTTTCAAATGAATCCCTTTGATTTTTTTAACAAATGGTAGGGGGTTAAATTTCCATTTACAAATTCAAAAATAAAGGGATGCGACGGTTTATTTTGTATTTTTGTGTTCATGGATTTTTCTTCAAAATTATTAGAACTCGCCGTTGATCAAATGTCTCAATTGCCTGGGATTGGAAAGCGAACTGCCTTGCGGTTGGTTTTACATTTGTTGAAACAGCCAAAAGAGCAAACCGAAGGAATTGTTTCTGCGTTGCATATGTTTCGATCGGAGATTATTTTTTGTTGCGAATGCCACAACATTGCTGATACTGCTGTTTGTGAAATCTGTGCCAACCCTAGACGGACCGACGAACAAATCTGCGTAGTTGAAGATATTCGAGATGTAATGGCCATAGAAAACACAGGTCAGTTTCAAGGAAAATACCATGTTTTGAATGGTATTATTTCTCCCATTGATGGAGTAGGGCCTCAGGATTTAACAATCACATCTCTGGTCGATAAAGTAAAACAAGGGAAGGTTAAAGAAATTATTTTTGCCTTGAGTGCAACCATGGAAGGCGATACCACAATTTTTTACATCAATAAACAACTCACTCCTTTTGACGTATTGATATCGACCATAGCCCGAGGGATACCTGTTGGAGATGAATTGGAATACGCTGATGAGGTGACTCTAGGCCGTAGCATCCTAAAACGAATCCCTTACGAAGATTCTCTTCAGGGATAGGAAGCTGTTGTTTTGTGAAAGACTCTCTAAGAATTTTGATACCTTTGTGCCACTATAAAAAGCTATAAACTATGGGTAAATACCTACTTAAATTACCGAAAATGGGAGAGAGTGTTGCAGAAGCAACACTAACTACTTGGCTTAAGGATGTGGGAGATTCCATTGCAATTGATGAATCAATTGTTGAAGTTGCGACTGACAAGGTCGATTCTGATGTTCCATCGGAAGTTGAAGGAATATTGATCGAGAAAAAATTTCAAGTAAATGAAATTGCCCAAGTTGGCGATGTAATTGCCGTTATTGAAATTGCTGGGGAAGACAAGGTTTCTGAAGAAGAAGTTCTTCCTGATCCACTTCCAGAAATAAAAGAAACCCCCAAGCCAGATCCAATAGCTGTTATAGAAGCTGCAGTTTCTTCTGCCCAAACAACTATTCAAACACCTGCAACACCTGCTAGCAGTTCGAATCGTTTTTATTCCCCTTTGGTAAAGAACATAGCCAAAGAAGAAGGAATTTCTTTAGAAGAATTAGAAACCATTCAGGGAACAGGTGATAAAGGAAGGGTAACTAAAAAAGATATTTTAGGGTATATAGACAAACGAACAACTGCTCCGGGTCAAAGTGAAATTCTGGAAAAGCAAATAGATCATGCTGAGCCAATTCCGGTATCAATTTCTGGGCAAGACCAACAGATCGAAATGACCCGAATGGGTAAAATGATTTCAGATCATATGGTCAATAGTCGGAAAATTTCGGCACACGTTCAATCTTTTATTGAGGTCGATGTAACTGACCTTTGGGATTGGCGGGAACGTGTCAAAGGAAAATTCCAAAAACGAGAACAAGAGAAATTAACCTTTACGCCTATTTTTATTGCTGCCGTTGTTCAGGCATTAAAAGAATTTCCCTTACTGAATAGTTCAGTAGTTGAAAATACAATCATCCAAAAGAAAGGGATAAATATTGGAATGGCTACTGCTCTTGGTGATGGGAATTTAATAGTACCCGTTATAAAAAACACGGACCACCTCAACCTTGTTGGTTTGGCTAGGGCTGTAAACGATCTTTCGATTCGTGCCCGAGAAAATAAACTCGAACCAGACGAAGTACAAGGAGGAACCTATACGGTCACCAATGTTGGGAACTTTGGTTCCATCACAGGAATACCGATCATCAATCAGCCACAAGTAGGGATTTTGGCAATTGGAGTAATACGTAAAATGCCTGCCGTAATCGAAACCGCAAACGGGGACTTTATCGGAATACGCAGAAAAATGATGCTCTGTCACAGTTACGACCACCGCATCATCAACGGAGCTATGGGCGGACAGTTTGTGAAAGCTGTTGCTGATGCTCTAGAACAATGGGATACATCAATCGACTTTTAAATACAATACTATGGGCCTTGACCTCAAACGACCACTTTGCTTTTTTGACCTTGAAACTACAGGGGTAAATGTTGTGAGTGATCGAATCGTTGAAATTGCGGTTCTGAAATTACTACCTAACGGAAATAAAGAAGGAAAAACCTGGTTGGTAAACCCTGAAATGCCCATTCCAAAAGGAGCTTCTGATGTGCATGGAATTACTAACGAACAAGTAAAAGATGCCCCAAACTTCAAAACGCTTTCCAAAGAAATTTACGATTTTATGAAAGACTGCGATTGGGCTGGATTCAATTCTGATCGATTCGATATTCCGTTGATTGCTGAAGAATTTATGCGTGCAGAAGTTGATTTTGATCTTAAAAACCATAAGACAATTGACGTACAAACGATTTTTCATAAAATGGAACAACGCACATTAAGTGCTGCGCTCAAGTTTTACTGTGATAAAGAGTTGGTCAACGCCCACTCTGCAATGGCAGATACCGATGCAACCTATGAGGTCTTGCTTGCTCAGGTTGAACGCTATGAAGAATTGGAAAACAATCTGGACTTCTTAAGTGAATTTTCAACACGTAAACGTTCCCTCGATGTCGCTGGGTTTATTATTTTGAACAAAGAGAATGTTGCTTGTTTCTCCTTTGGGAAACACAAAGGAAAAACAGTAGATGAGGTTTTAGAAAAAGAACCAGGGTATTTCGGATGGTTACTCAATGCAGATTTTCCATTATACACCAAAAAAGTGCTTACCGCGATACGATTGAGTAAGTTCAATGGAGCAAAATAGTAAAACGAACTGCTTTCTATGCCAGTTCAGATAAACTAGATTTATGAAAATAATATGCATCGGTCGCAATTATACAGACCACATCGAAGAATTGGCCAATGAACGGCCAGAAGACCCTGTTGTTTTCTTAAAGCCAGATACTTCTTTAGTGTTAAAAAATCAGCCATTTTTTATTCCTCCATTTTCAAATGATGTGCATTATGAAGTTGAGATTTTGGTTCGAATTAACAGAATTGGAAAACACATTCAGCAAAAATTTGCCCATAAATACTACGATGCAATAGGCCTGGGAATTGATTTTACTGCACGAGACCTTCAAGCAAAACTCAAAAGTAAGGGGCTGCCTTGGGAAAAGGCAAAAGCTTTTGACGGAGCCGCAGTAGTAGGAGACTGGGTGAATAAATCCGAGCTTCCACATGTCGATGAATTGCAGTTTGAAATGTCAAAAAATGGAACGATAGTGCAACAGTCTTCTTCCGCATTAATGCTCTGGAAAGTAGACGAATTGATTGCCTATGTTTCACAGTTTTTCACCCTAAAAATTGGCGATATTATTTTTACTGGAACTCCAGCTGGAGTTGGTCCGGTAGCGGAAAATGATGTTTTAGAAGGCTCTTTAGAAGGCCGTCAATTGTTTTCCATTAAAGTAAAATAAAACATGATTGCAGAAATTGTCAGTATCGGAGATGAAATTCTTATCGGTCAAATAGTAAATACCAATGCTGTTTTTATTGCAAAAGAGTTGAATAAAATTGGAATTGAAGTCGGACAAATAACCTCAATTTCAGATCGGAAAGAACATATTGAAAGTTGTTTGGACGAGGCTCAGAAGAGAGCACAAGTTATTATTTTAACAGGTGGTCTTGGGCCAACAAAAGACGATTTAACCAAACATACCCTCTGTTCGTATTTTGACGATGTTTTGGTGAAGAACGAATTGGTTTTGGAGCGCATTGAAGAGATGTTTGCCAAGTATGTTCCGACCCCTATAAACGAAGAAAACAGAAAACAAGCATTACTTCCTTCAAAGGCTAAGGTTCTCAATAATCTACACGGAACCGCTTCGGGCATGTGGTTTGAAGTCGAAGATCGTGTGATTATTTCCTTACCTGGAGTGCCTTTCGAAATGAAAGCGTTGGTCAGTAATGAAGTGATTCCAGCCTTACAGAAACATTATACACGTCCCTACATCATGCATAAAACCTTATTGACCTATGGTTTGGGCGAGAGTGTAATTGCCGAACGTATTGAGCAATGGGAAAACGAATTGCCTTCCGACATAAAACTAGCTTACCTTCCGAATCTAGGGAGGGTACGTTTGCGCTTATCGGGAAAAGGCTCAGATCCAATCCTACTCGAAAAGCGTATCGATGCTGAAATAGAAAAATTATATCCCCTGATTGGAGACATCATAATGGGCTTTGAAGAAGAAGCCTCTGTTGAAGAACAGCTTCAGACACAATTCATAAAAACAAACAATACCCTAGCTGTTGCCGAAAGCTGTACTGGGGGGAAAATAGCCAACCGTTTCACTCAAATTCCCGGTGCCTCTGCCTATTTCAGAGGGGGAATAGTTGCCTACGCTACAGAAGTTAAAGTGAACCTCCTAGGCGTGTCTCAATCTTTGATTGACGCCTATTCAGTAGTCAGTGCTCCGGTTGCTGAAGCTATGGCTGTTGCAGCTCAACAACGATTTGGTGCAACTATAGGTGTTTCCACTACTGGCAATGCAGGGCCATCTAAAGGTGATTCTGAGGCTGAATTAGGAACTGTGTTTATTGCAGTAGCTACAGAAGACAATGTCGTTTCCTATGAATTTCATCTTGGGAAACATCGTGAACGTGTGGTCGAAAAAGCAGTGAATAAGGTTATGGAGCTTTTACATAAACAAGTTTTTTAAGGAGTCACGTACTTTTTTCAAGATAGGGTTTCAATCGGTCATAAATTAAATCATTTCAACCCTTGACTATACGCTCCTGGCTGAAAACATTAATGTCTGGGAAAGCCTCCAATATTTCGGCAGTTAAAATAAGTTCTACTCCTTCTGGGCTTTCTTCAATCTCAAAAGTTACTGTAGAGTTTCCTTCATATTCTTCGTATTGCCAATAATAAGCTAATGTCTTGTATGGAGTTACTTTAAAAACCGTCCATTTATGTGTAAAAATCTGACCTTCATATTCTATTTTAAAAGCAGTTTTAAAATGAAGTTTAAGTTCAAAATCTTAAAGCTCATTGAAATACCATTTTTTCATTTTTTCAACTTCTGTTAGTGTATTCCAAAGGTTTTCTTTTGTAGTATTAAAGGTGTTCTAATTTGAATTGATGCCATGTTTTTCATTAGATTTGCG
>DLQQ01000086.1:3756-34996 GCA_002477625.1 Candidatus Arcticimaribacter sp. UBA7428 | reverse complement strand
TCTTGATTAGAACCGAAAAAAGTCTTTAAAATTTGAGGAAAACTATTTTGATACTCCATAAAAAACGTTAAATTTGCATCCTGTTTTAAAAGAACACTAAAGTCTAGAATTATGTCAAGAGTTTGTGAAATAAGCGGTAAAAGAGCAATGTTTGGTAACAATGTTTCTAAAGCTGTCAACAAAACGAAGCGTCGTTTTGAGGTCAATCTTATCAAGAAGAGATTTTTTATCCCTGAAGAAGATAAGTGGGTTACCTTGAAAGTAACAGCTTCGGTATTAAAAACAATTAATAGAAAAGGAATCTTTGCTGTCATGAATGACGCTAGAGCAAAAGGGAAATCCATCTAATATATAGATCATGGCAAGAAAAGGAAACCGTGTACAAGTGATACTTGAATGTACTGAACACAAAGAGTCTGGAAGACCAGGAACTTCGCGTTACATCACAACAAAGAATAAAAAGAATACTCCAGATCGTTTGGAAATTAAGAAATTCAACTCGATCTTGAAGAAAATGACTGTTCATAAAGAAATTAAATAACCATGGCAAAGAAATCAGTAGCTACCCTGCAAACGGGATCGAAAAGACTTACAAAAGTAATTAAAATGGTAAAGAAAGGTGACGCCAAAAGTTATTCTTTCGTTGAAACAATTACTGCACCAGACGCAGTTAATGACTGGTTGAGTAAACACTAAACAGAATAGAATTATTCTGTCAAAAAAAGCTACTTTTACAGTAGCTTTTTTTATTTAACAACCTCATGAGTTTATTAAAATCATTGTTTTCTGGAGATCAAGAAAAGAACCTGAACAAGGGCTTAGAGGCTACGCGTAAATCTTTTTTCTCAAAACTTGGAACTGCAATAGCGGGTAAGTCAACTGTCGATGTTGCCTTATTAGATGATTTAGAAGAAGTTCTGGTTACCGCTGACGTTGGGGTTACTACAACTCTTAAGATTATTGATGCTATTGAAGCACGAGTTGCTAAAGATAATTATCTTGGAACTAAAGAGCTGAGCTTAATTCTTAAAGAAGAAATTTCAAGAATTCTTGCCGATCAACAACCTCCAAACCCTTTTACATTTTCAGACACCTATACCCACAAACCCCATGTGATTATGGTTGTTGGAGTAAACGGCGTTGGAAAAACCACTACTATAGGAAAGCTAGCACATCATTTTAAAGCCGCTGGAAAGAGGGTTGTTTTAGGTGCTGCTGATACCTTTAGAGCTGGTGCGATTGACCAATTACAAGTTTGGGCAGACCGATCGGAAGTTTCGTTGATCAAACAACAAATGGGAAGTGACCCTGCATCTGTAGCTTTCGATACTTTAGAGTCAGCTGTGAAACAAGAGGCCGATTTTGTGCTTATTGACACCGCTGGACGTTTGCATAATAAGGTAAACCTTATGAACGAACTTTCGAAAGTAAAACGTGTTATGGATCGGGTAGTACCCGAGGCTCCGCATGAGGTACTTTTGGTTTTAGATGGTTCTACAGGACAAAACGCCTTTGAACAAGCCAAACAATTTTCACAAGCAACAGAAGTTACTTCACTGGCAGTTACCAAACTCGATGGTACTGCAAAGGGTGGGGTAGTTCTCGGAATATCGGATGCATTTCAAATTCCAGTTAAATTTATTGGAGTAGGTGAGGGGATTGATGATCTGCAAATTTTTAACGTAGATGCTTTTCTACATTCCTTTTTTAATTAAGACTTTATGATTAAGAATATTCTTAAATTTTTTATTGGTGTTTTTGGTTTTTTATTCATCCTTTATTTTTCAGGCCCCCAAGTAGCACCTCCTGAGCTCTATAAAATTTTGCCGGCTGTGCCCCAAGATTTAGTTGAACTCTCCAATTGGATCGATACTAAGGAAGCTCAAGTTGAAGACCTCAAAAAAGGAAATGAGGGTAGAATAGAATTCTTTGATTCTATTCCACAAAAAACTGAATATTCAGTCATCTATTTTCATGGCTTTTCTGCAAGTTCCGAAGAAGGAGCACCTTTTCATGCCGATGTTGCAAAACACTTCAAAGCCAATTTATATTTACCTCGACTTTTTGGACATGGGATTGGTGGTGAAAACCCTTTGAGGGACTTTACTGCGGATGCCTATTTGGAGAGTGCACGAGAAGCGCTAGCTGTAGCAAAAACCTTAGGAGAAAAAGTTATTGTTTTGGGAACTTCAAACGGAGGGACCTTGAGTCTTTTGTTAGGAACTGACCCACAAATTGTTCTAATAGGATTGTTTTCTCCCAACATTAGAATAAAAGACCCAAATGCATCACTCATCACACTTCCTTGGGGTCTTAATCTAGCAAGCTTTGTTGCAGGATCTGATTATCACCAAATGCAAAATGTAGTTTCTCCTAAAGAAAATTTTTGGACCACAAGATATCATATCCAAGCCCTTACACATGTTCAAAAATTACTCGAAGTTGCTATGACTCCTGAAACATTTGCAAAAATAAAAGTTCCTGTTTTCATGGGCTATTATTACAAAGATGAAGCAAACCAGGACGATGTAGTTTCAGTACCTGCTATGCTTGAAATGTTTGAAGAACTTGGAACATCAGCCGCACAAAAAGAAAAAATGGCTTTCCCAGAAACAGGCGACCATGTAATGACCTCTTATTTAACAAGTAAGGATGTTGAAAGCGTAACCAAAGAAACAATTCGTTTTTTTGAAACACATCTACCAACCAATTAAAAACCAATTGGGAAGTACATCCCGATATACACAATATTATGCGTACAAAAAGCACAACCAAAAATAAAATCAATGTCATTACCCTTGGCTGTTCAAAGAACATCTATGATTCTGAAGTTCTCATGGGGCAGCTCAAAGCAAATGATAAGGAGGTAGTTCATGAAGAGGATGGAAATATTGTTGTCATCAATACTTGTGGTTTTATTGATAATGCCAAGGAAGAATCGGTCAATACGATTTTAGATAATATTCAACGTAAAGAAGCTGGTGAGATAGACAAAGTTTTTGTTACCGGTTGTTTAAGCGAACGCTATAAACCCGACTTAGAAAAAGAAATTCCAAGTGTTGATCAATATTTTGGAACCAGTGAATTGCCCCAATTACTAAAAGCTTTGGAGGCCGATTACAAACATGAGTTATTGGGAGATCGCATAACGACTACTCCAAAGAATTTTGCATATTTCAAAATATCGGAAGGCTGTGACCGTCCCTGTTCGTTCTGTGCAATTCCATTGATGCGCGGGAAACATCGTTCTACTCCAATAGAAGATTTGGTAAAACAAGCTGAAAACCTTGCTCGTGACGGAGTAAAAGAATTAATACTAATTGCTCAAGACCTCACCTATTACGGCTTGGATATTTATAAGAAAAGAAATTTAGCCGAACTTTTACGTGCTTTAGCCCAAGTAGAAGGTATCGAATGGATTCGCATGCATTATGCTTTTCCAACAGGATTTCCTTTGGATGTTTTGGATGTAATGAAGTCCGAACCTAAGGTTTGTAATTATCTGGATATTCCTTTGCAACACATTTCAGATGATATTCTGAAATCTATGCGAAGAGGGACAACAAAAGAAAAAACAACAAAATTACTTCAAGAATTCAGAAAACACGTTCCTGGAATTACCATCCGAACTAGTTTGATAGTAGGGTATCCTGGAGAAACTTTGGAACATTTTGAAGAGCTGAAGGCATGGGTAAAAGAAACGCGCTTTGAACGTTTGGGTTGTTTTACCTACAGTCATGAAGAGAATACCCACGCCCATCAATTGGTTGACGATGTTCCTGAAGAAGAAAAACAACGTCGTTCTTCTGAAATTATGGAACTTCAATCTCAGATTTCTTGGGAGTTGAATCAAGAAAAATTGGGAGAAACCCTTCGTTGTATTATTGACCGAAAAGAAGGAAATTTCTTTGTAGGTCGTTCAGAAATGGATTCTCCAGATGTGGATAATGAAGTCTTGGTCGATGCGACCAAGTACTACCTTAAACAGGGTGAGTACGTTGATCTTACTATTGTAGAGGCAGCTGATTTTGATTTATACGCCGTCCCTGCTAGTCGGTAGTTAAAATCAACTCTGCTGTTTTGCTAATGGCTGGGAGTTCACTTAAATCGTATTGGTAAATCACTCCTTCTCTTACTACAACCGCAGTGGGATAATCCACAATGATGTTATAGGCAAATGGAATTGTCTCTGTGTGAACTACTTCAGGGTTTACTCGATCGGACACATTCAGCACTTTTAGGCCTGCACTTCCATCACATACAATTAAGTGATCTTGGTGAATAGCTAAGCCATGGGGATTAAACATAATTTGACGCGCAACGACTTCAAGGTTTTGGGGGTCGCGGATATCGATGATTTGTAATTCATTGGACTCCGTAAAACAATTGGTGCCTCCGCGTAAAGTAAAATAGGCGTAATTTTCATCAGCAACTACAGGATCACAACTTCTAAAATGATTGATGCTGTTGATATAATCCGGATTGCTAGAAACAGAAACATCATACATCAGCATACCCGTGGTAGATCCTACAAAAAGTAAATCGTTGAGTTGAAAAAGAGTTTCGGCTTGGGTACCTGTATCCAAGCGAGCAAAACGTGAGGGGCGATAATCTTCCCCAATAGAAAACAAAACCAATTCATTGAAATTGATGGTGTATAAATACTGATCAATAGGGAGAAAACGGATCATCGAACCTGCAGTTGAAACTTCTCCAAAACTTTGATCGGTCTCAGCGGTTGCAGTCACAAAATCAACACTTTCTAGTGTTTCATAGCGTAATTCAAATGCATCAAGGGGTTCTTGGCGTATTTCGGTGCGCCATCCGGTTACAATTCCCAATGTATTGTCCACAGGATCATATCGAGTAAATTCACTGCTTTCGACCGTATTAACGACTGATTCTAGTGTGATGTATGGATTGTAATAAAACACATCTTCTACAGTAAACTCCTTAATGATTTCAGGTTGGGTGATGCTGCTGATGTCAAAAACCACCAAAGCAGAAAACATATTGCTATAAAGATGATCGTCTATAATACTCATGTCCAAGTAACCCGGGATGGAAATAAAATGCAGATTCTCGGGATTTGCCGGATCGCTATTGTCTAACACATGAATGCCTTCTTGGGGCTTATTGATGAAAATATACTGTTGATAGGTGACGATTTTTCCAGCCTGCGCATAATCTTTGGGAGGATCAATACTTACTTTTTGTGCTAGTTTATCAGTGGTTTCGTAGACGGGTACAAAATAAGTGACATCAACCAATTCAGTGTCATCAATTACTTCATCTTTGAACAGGTTGCAACCTAAAAAAATAGGGCAACTAAAAACAAGTATATATAGGAGCGTACTGAAGGGTTCATAATCTATTTTTTCTATTTCAGCTGCAAAATGTATGCCATGCTTTACATGAAAAGGGCATTGACCAGCCATAGTTTTCCATTTTCCCAAAAACTGCGGTATAAGGGATTGTCGACAAAATAAACGACAGAACCGCTACCAACAGCTTCTGTTCCAAACAACAAGGACTCGCTTTGCAATTCAATTGCCTTGTCTCCACTAAAACCAGCAACAGGTCGGACATCTTTCGAAAGATAGGCTACAGTTCCATTGTCTTCCAGCATCGTATAGGCAGCAGCATTGGTTTTGAGCGTAAAGTAGTTGGAAGAATATCCAGCTGCAAGCGGATGGCTTGAATCGACATTCGCTTTATAAATACTTCCGTAGATGACCGAGCGGATGCTCTCGCGTTCTTGATCGCCAAATGCAATGTCTTCGCTGTCCTCATCGGTTCCTTTTTTACGTTCCAAACTAAAGAGATTATTGTTGGTAAAGGCGCTTAAAGCACTACCGAGTGCAATTACTCTTCCGCCTGCCTTGACCCATTTACTCAACGCATTTTTCCCTTCAGTATCAAAAAGATTGGAGTAGTATCCAGAAGGTATCATTAATACATCTAATTCGGCTAAAAAGCGGTCGTTGAGTCGTTTCTCACTTAACTGGATGATGGGGTAGTTGAGCTGTTGTTCAAAGAAATGCCAAATTTCTCCATAAGCCAGTGGAGATGCGTGGTCGCTTTTTAAAAGACCAATGTTTTTATTTGCGATAAAACGCATCTGATTTGACCCCAAATCAGGACCTTTATCTGACAATCCAGAACTGAGTGCGCTCACCTCTTGGTTGGTTTCTTTGGCGATTTTTGCTACCAGTTCACCCAAATCAGCGATGTGTTTATTTTGTGTTTTTAAAACAAATACGCTTCCCATATCCCAAGCTTTTCCGCCATTCGTTAGTGGAACTTCGTTGAAGGAAACCCGAATTCCTGCCTTGATAAGCGCAGTTAAATATTGACCGTCTTGAATGCTTTTGCGTTCTGCTGCATAGGCGTAGGCGTTCTTTTCTATTGAAGGCCGTTCTGTTGAAGTTGCCAAGGGTTTTGTTTTTACGTTTTGATTGCTAGCAACAGCTTTTAATCCATAGGCGTAGGGCAATGCCCAGGATGTAATATCATAGGTCAAGGAGTCAGAAAATTGGGTTTGCGGTTCGAACAAGGCTTGAATCAGCTTGCTTTTTTGACCATTACCATTGAGGATGATTGCTTCAGAGCTAAAAGAAAGGCTTTTAGTTTTTTGCGTAGCAAATTCAATTCCTTTGATGCTGGTAGTTTGAGCCAATTGCTTTACGGGAATTTGATGCGCATCGAGTAAGCGCTTCAAGGCATCCATTTTATCGGTTGGACCTTCAAGGGCATAAGTGGCATATTTTCCTTTGTTATCGGCATGATAGGCGCTGAATTCTTTGTTTAAACGCATGACATTATTGTGCGCCACTTCAACCGTTGAAAGACCACTTGTGTAGTGATGCGCAATACGATCTTTGAGACTCAATAAATCACCTACGCTATTGCGAATGCTTAAACCGGCACGTCCGCTTCCCCCTTGTTCATACGTCATCCCGATGGCGCCGTTAAACATGGGGTAGGTGTCTCCGTAGCCCGGGTAGAGCAGGTCAAAAACTTCATCTGTAAAATACAACCAGCCTTCTTTGTCAAAATAACGGCTGTGGTTTTTAGCAATAGTTGCCTGAAAATCACGTTGGAAATCAGTAATTACCTCGTGATAAGGTTCTACTGCTGGCGCAAAATAGTATGGACTATCGACACCTTGTTCGTGAAAATCAACATGTATTTGTGGCATCCAAGCCAAATAGTTAGGCAAGCGTTGTTGCGATTCTTTCTGACTCAACCATGCCCAGTCGCGGTTGAGATCAAAATAATAGTGGTTGTATCTCCCTCCAGGCCAATCTTCAAAATGTTCATTTGCCAAGGGAGAACTATCAAAAGGAGTACTTTTTACTTGGTTATACCAATTGACATAACGGTCTCGTCCGTCAGGATTGATACAGGGATCCATGATCACGATAAGATTTTCCAACCAATCTTGCTTTTCTGTGACTAAGGTGTGCAAGGTTTTAAGGGCTGCTTCTGTACTGGTAGATTCATTTCCATGCACATTATAACTCAACCAAACGATACTGAATTCTTTTGTTGTTTCCTTTGCTCCCTCAGCATATCCAATAGAACGTAAGTGATCTTTACGCATTGTTTCTAATTGAGCAAGATTTTCTGGAGCAGATAAATAAACCAACTGTAATGTTCTGTCCTCATTGGTTTTTCCGTAGGGCGTAGTTTGTGCAAAATCCGAGTTTTCAGCTACGTGATTTACATAGTCGATAACTTGGTGGTGTCTGGTGAACTGAGTTCCTAGTTCATAGCCTAGGAAATCTGATGGTGATTTTAGCTGCGCATTGCCGCTTAATCCAAGCAATAAACCTAGCAGCGAAAGAAGTATTTTTTTCATGGTGTTTTTTTATCGTTTGTAAATATATAATTTAAACGATATCTTTTTTATTCTAGGGAGAACGAATATCTTTACCTATTACGAAACTCATTTATGCAATCGCAACAAATTTCTTACAGAGATACTGGTTTTGTTTCAAAAATGGTCTGCGATCTTTTTGAAGGTAAAGAGTCGTTGGGCGCCTTTTATGGTAACCCTCCTACTTTGGACAATTTTAAAGCTCAACTTGCAGAAAAGAAGGAAAATTTCACTCCATACCAACGTGAGGTCCTAGTGTCGTCTCTTGTGAGTCAATACGGCAACCTTTTACAGAAAGGAAGCCCAGTTGATTTGAACATCGAACGCCTTGATTTATCCAATACATTTACAATTACTACTGGACATCAGCTCAACTTAATGACTGGGCCCTTGTATTTTTTATATAAAATAATCAGTACCCTAAACCTTTGTAAAACACTTAAAAAGGCACATCCTGATTTTAATTTTGTACCCCTCTATTGGATGGCAACAGAAGATCATGATTTTGAAGAAATTTCATTTTTTAATTTCAAGGGGAAAAACTTTAAGTGGAACCGCAACAAAGCTGGTGCAGTTGGGCGTTTTTCTTTAGACGGACTGGAGCCCTTGTTTACTCTATTTGATGCTGAATTGGGATCCTCTTCTTCTGCACAAGAAATTAAAAATTTAATAAGGGAAAGTTATTTGTCTTCCAACTCACTAACCGAGGCTACTCGTAAATTTGTACACCAATTATTTCATTCTGAAGGTTTGGTTATTCTCGACGGAGATGATCGTCCTTTGAAGCAAATTTTTGCTCCCAAGATGGAAGAAGAATTACGTTCTGGCAGCTGCCAAGTTGAAGTGGAAAAAACGATCAGTAAACTTCAATTGGACTATGATTCTGAATATGTACCTCAGGTGAATCCCAGAGAGATCAATTTATTTTATCTAACAAAAACAGATCGTTTGCGACTGGTTCGAACTGCGAGTGGTTTTGCGGATGCAGATAACACCCGATCTTGGACTCAAGCTGAACTCCTTCAAGAACTCCAGAAAACTCCTGATCACTTTTCTCCCAATGTATTGATGCGTCCTTTATACCAAGAGACAATTTTACCCAATCTGTGTTATATCGGTGGAGGAGGAGAGTTGGCTTATTGGCTAGAGTTAAAAGCGTATTTCGAATCTCAAAAAGTACCTTTCCCAATACTAGTGCACCGAAATGCTGCCGTACTTGTGCCTCGGAAACTAGCCGATAAGTTAGACCGTTTGCAGTTGACTCCTGCAGATGTTTTTTTAAAGCGACCTTCTTTGATTAATAAAAAAGTACGTCAGATCAGTAATATTGATCTGGACCTTCAACCCTTTAAGAAAGTGCTAGAAGAACAGTTTACTCATCTGGAACGTTTGGTTTTAGAAACGGATGCTTCATTTGAAGGAGCCGTTAAAGCACAACAAGTAAAACAGTTCAAAGGAATCGACAAACTGGAACAACGTTTGTTACATGCTCAAAAACGTAAACTTGCTGATCAAGTACAGCGCCTAACCCTAGTACATGACGCTCTTTTCCCAAATGAATCACTCCAAGAACGAACCGTTAACTTTTCTGAGTTTTACCTGCAATACGGGAGCGAAATTCTTTCCCTTTTATCGAAACAACTCGATCCACTTTCTTTGAAGTTCGATTGGATTGTTTTAGACTAATTCTTTTTGCTAAAATTTCGTTGGAGTTTTTTCTGACCGAAGATTAAATTGTATTTTTGCGTATGGAAGAAAAAGTACTCATTTTAGACTTCGGATCGCAGTACACTCAATTAATTGCACGTCGTGTCCGAGAGTTGTTTATCTATTGCGAAATACACCCGTATAACAATCCCCCACAAGATTTAAGCCCGTTCAAAGCGGTCATTTTATCGGGGTCTCCTTATTCCGTTCGTTCAGAAGATGCACCCCATCCTGATTTGTCTGGAATTCGTGGGAAACTACCTTTACTTTCAGTTTGTTACGGAGCACAATATTTAGCACATTTTTCAGGAGGAAAAGTTAGTCCTTCCAATATAAGAGAGTACGGACGCGCCAATTTGTCTTTTGTAGCTTCAGATGAAGCTTTTTTCAATTCAATTGAAACGGGAAGTCAAGTGTGGATGAGTCATAGTGACACCATAAAAGAATTACCAACAGGCGGGGTTCGACTAGCGAGTACCTACGATGTTGAAAATGCCGCTTATCGAATAGCCGGCGAATCTACTTATGCGATACAATTTCACCCAGAAGTTTATCACACAACCGACGGAAAACAATTGCTTTCTAATTTCTTAGTCGACATTGCTGGAGTGAAACAAGACTGGACTCCAGATTCTTTTGTTTCAATGACTTTAGAGTCGTTGCGCAAACAAATTGGATCAGAGAAGGTTATTTTAGGTCTATCTGGAGGAGTTGATTCTACTGTTGCTGCAATCTTATTGCATCAGGCAATTGGAGATCAACTGACCTGTATTTTTGTGAATAATGGGCTGCTTCGGAAAGATGAATTCTCTAGTGTCTTGGAGCAATATAACGGCATGGGATTGAACGTAAAAGGGGTTGATGCTTCGAAGCGTTTCTTAGATAAATTAGCTGGAATTTCTGATCCTGAAGCCAAACGAAAAGCCATTGGAAACACCTTTATTGATGTTTTTGATGACGAATCAAAATTGATCGACGGTGCCACTTGGTTGGCACAAGGAACAATATATCCCGATGTAATTGAGTCCATATCTGTAAATGGACCTTCCGCAACAATTAAGTCACATCACAATGTAGGAGGCTTACCGGATTATATGAAATTGAAAATTGTAGAGCCATTGCGTATGCTTTTCAAAGATGAAGTAAGGCGCGTTGGAATCAGTTTGGGAATAGATCCAGAATTGATTGGAAGACACCCATTTCCTGGACCGGGTTTAGCAATTCGAATTTTAGGGGATATCACAGCCGAAAAAGTAAGCATGCTCCAAGAGGTCGATGCTATTTTTATCAATGGTTTAAAACGGGACGGACTGTACGACAAAGTCTGGCAAGCTGGAGCTATTTTACTTCCTGTGAATAGTGTAGGGGTGATGGGTGATGAGCGAACCTATGAAAAATGTGTTGCGCTACGAGCTGTTTCGTCTACCGATGGAATGACTGCTGACTGGGTAGATTTGCCCTATGAATTTTTGCAGAAGACTTCCAATGATATAATTAATAGAGTGCAAGGGGTAAATCGCGTGGTATACGATATCAGTTCCAAGCCACCTGCAACGATTGAATGGGAATAATTTTTAACTTCGAATATGCGTATTAAATATTTTTTACTGTCCCTTCTTATATTGTTTGGCATGACCTTGACTGCTCAAGTCAAACCAGATTCTTTTGAACGCCATAAAGTGAAAAAGAAAGAAACGCTGTATGGGTTGGCACGGAAGTATAATGTTCAAATTGAACAAATAGAACAATACAATCCTTTGATTAAAAAAATTGGTTTAAAGAAAAGAATGATTCTTCAAATTCCAGTTTATAAAAAGCCAAAACCGATAACCAAAGCAAGTTTGCCCGACAGCTTGTCTATGTATTTGGTTCAGCCCAAAGAAACCAAATGGCGTTTGGCTTATCGATACGGTATCACGATTCAGGAATTAGAACAGTACAACCCTGATATTGTGTCTGATTTAAAAATAGGACAAGAAATTATAGTGCCCAAACGGACGGAAGCTCAGACCATGCAATTGGATAAAGAGTTTAACTATTATACGGTTAAACCGAAAGAAGGTTTTTATCGTTTAGAAAAAAAACTAGGGGTTGCACAGGCAGATTTAATTTTACTAAACCCCATCCTCCAATCATCCGGTTTGCAAGAAGGAATGATTTTAAAAATTCCATTAGATCAATCGGGCGATCTCAAAATAGAGGATGATCTTTTGGTTGAAAAGAATGATTTGCGTGACTCTATCCCATTCAATTCTAAAGTAAGCTTAGGGTTGTTGTTGCCTTTCAATACAAATAAAATAGAATTTGATTCTATCGAAAAGACCAAAACGCTCTTAAAGAAAAGAAACCTGCACACCCTAGCCTTAGACTTTTACTCGGGTGTTGTTATGGCGGTTAAAGAAGCCGGTCAATTAGGAATAGAAGTAGTTCTGGATGTACTGGATACCCAGAATGATAAGGTGTATTTGCAAACGGAATTTAGAAAGAGGGATTGGTCGAAAACGGACGTTTTGATTGGGCCTTTGATTCCTTCAAACTTTGATATTTTATCCTTACAAGACAGCCTAAGCTTGATCCCGATGGTAGCCCCGCTTTCATCTAATCCAGTGGTCAGTCGACCCAATGTATACCAATCGGTTACTTCTCCAGAATTATTGAGAGAAAAGATGTTCACTTATTTAAGCACCGTTCTCGATTCTACGCAGAATGTATTGCTTATTACCGACACCTTGAATAGGGAAGTAGAAAAACAATTGCAAAACCGTTTTCCTTTTGCTCAAATTTTGCGTCCAGAGGCTGGTGGGTATGTAGTCCCCGACCTGATAGATTCTTTATTAGTCGATACCTTATCCAATAAGGTGGTTTTTGAATCTCAGAACTTAGGCCTTATCGCAAGTGTAACCTCTTTACTCAATTCACAAGTTTCCAAAGAGCGCGATGTACAATTGTTTACAACCTTCAGATCGAATGCCTATGATGATTCCAATATATCTAAAAAACAATTGGGGAATTTAAAGTTCACCTATACAGCAGGAGCATATTCAGATGACAGTAACCGTTCAGAACAATTTGATTCCCTCTACGTCAGTTCATTTGGGGATTTGCCAAAACGGGAAGCGTTAAGAGGATATGATGTGACTATGGATGTGATTTTGCGTTTAGCGCATCAAAAACAGTTGAGTTCGGATGATATTGGAGAGACAGAATACATCGAATCTCGTTTTGATTATGTACCCAACCTCAATACTGGCTATCAAAATCGTGCGTTCTACTTGTTAGAACATAGCGGTTATGAAGTCTTTGAAATTAAGAAATGAGGCTTAGAACTCTATTTATTTCAATAGTTTTTGTAATTTTAAGCCCGGTAAATAACTAACAATACTACGAATAACCGGATGTCAAACACCAAATATATATTTGTCACTGGAGGAGTTACTTCTTCCTTAGGAAAAGGAATCATTGCGGCTTCTTTAGCAAAGCTTCTTCAAGAACAGAAGTACCGTGTAACCATCCAGAAGTTTGACCCCTATATTAATGTCGATCCAGGGACGCTTAATCCCTATGAGCACGGAGAGTGTTTTGTAACGGATGACGGTGCTGAAACCGATCTGGATTTAGGGCATTATGAACGTTTCTTGAACGTTTCTACTTCACAAGCAAACAATGTTACTACGGGACGTGTTTATCAGAGTGTAATTGATAAAGAACGCAAAGGTGTTTTCCTTGGAAAGACGGTACAAGTTGTACCCCATATCACCAACGAAATCAAAGAACGTATGTGTCTTTTGGGAGAGTCGGGTGACTATGATATTGTAATTACAGAAATTGGAGGTACTGTTGGGGATATAGAATCACTTCCTTATGTGGAAGCTGTTCGTCAATTGATTTGGGAACTTGGAGATGAGAATGCAATGGTCATTCATTTAACCTTAATTCCATACCTTTCTGCAGCTGGAGAATTAAAAACCAAGCCCACCCAGCATTCTGTTAAAACGCTAATGGAGAGTGGTGTTAAAGCCAATGTTCTTGTGTGTAGAACAGAACACAAAATCTCAGATGACATTAAACGTAAGCTAGCCTTGTTTTGCAATGTAAAACAAGAAGCTGTTATCGAGTCGATTGATGCTGAAACTATTTATGATGTTCCCTTGTTGATGTTGGATGAAGGTTTAGATCAGGTAGTTTTGAATATGTTGAAGCTAGAAAGCAGAACAAGCAATTTAGATCAATGGAAAGAATTTTTAAGAAAACATAAAAATCCGAAAGAGCAAATTACAATTGGTCTAATTGGAAAATACGTAGAACTACAAGACTCCTATAAATCCATATTAGAATCCTTAATTCATTCTGGTGCTGCCAACGAAGTTAAGGTTATGGTTGAATCGATACATTCGGAATTTTTAAATGCGGATAATGTAGCTGAAAAATTAAAAAATCTTGACGGTGTAATTGTTGCTCCAGGTTTTGGAGGAAGAGGTACAGAGGGAAAGATTGACGCTGTTCGTTATGTCCGTGAAAACAACATTCCATTTTTAGGAATTTGTTTGGGAATGCAAATGGCGGTTATTGAATACGCCCGAAACGTTATGGGACTTCAAGATGCCAATTCAATTGAAATGGACGAGCACTGTAAAGAGCCAGTAATTTCAATTATGGAAAATCAGAAAACAATAACCGATATGGGAGGAACCATGAGGTTAGGCGCTTGGGATTGCGATTTGTTAGAAGGGTCTCTGGCACATAAAGCTTACGGTAAAAACACTATTTCGGAACGTCACCGTCACCGTTATGAATTCAATGATCAATACAGAAAAGAAGTAGAAGCTTCTGGATTAAAAGCTACTGGAATTAATCCTAAAACAGGTTTAGTTGAGGTTGTTGAAAACCCAAGCCATCCCTGGTTTGTTGGAGTTCAATACCATCCTGAATATAAAAGTACGGTACTCAATCCACATCCTTTATTTGTCGATTTTATACAAGCTAGTTTACAATACAATCACTCAAAATAACCTACTTAATAGTTATCTAATATTATGGAACAGAAAAAATTTGACCCCTGGCAGTTTGTAGGATTTTTCCTTATTGCACTCATTCTTACTTGGATGCTTTACAACCAACCTCCAGTTGAGGAAGCAACAAATAACGCGGCAACACAATCGGAGTCGGCGGCCGGGGATGCATCGAACGCAGTGGTTATGAGTGACTCACTGCAAAGTCAACAACTACAAGCTAGTTTTGGTTCGTATGCTAATTTATTTCAAAACAATTCTAGTAAGGAAGTAGGTATCGAAAATGAAAAATTGGCCATCACTTTTGCACCCAAAGGTGCTCAAATATCGAGTTTACGACTCAAAGAGTTTAATAATTACAAAGAGGAACCCTTATACCTCATCAAGGAAAATCAAAACTTCAATTACAGTTTTACTACTTCGGATGGAAGAATTTTAAATACAACAGATTTTTATTTCACTCCTAAAATCACAGAACGCAATGGGAACCAAAGGGTAACCCTTACAGCAGCTGTCAGTACTTCTCAGTATATTGTTTTTGAATATCAGATCAATGCCAACGACTATATGGTTGACTTTTCGATCCGTTCCGAGGGTATGGGTCGATTGATCAATACCAGAGAGCAACAGCAAATTAGCTGGGATCTAAAGGCTTTTAGGAATTCGAGAAGTATTGAGTATGAGAACCGATATCATTTGCTTACCTATGGTTTTGAAGACGACAAAATAGATTATTTATCAGGGGCTTCAGATGATGAGGAAGAAGATAAAGATGTGCACTGGATTTCGTATAAGCAACATTTTTTCAATTCAATTCTAATACCATCTAAAGCATTTGAAACGGTAAACTTTACTTCCGAAAGTTTAGTGGATTCGGATATAGTAGATCAAGAGTTTACCAAGGTATATCAAACACAAATTCCAGTTGTGTCTCAAGGAGAAATCAATCAGAATTTTAAATGGTATTTTGGACCTACAGAATATGATACTTTAGCACAATATGATCTTGGTTTAGAAGATTCTATTGACTTTGGTTGGGGTATTTTTGGTTGGATTAATAAATATATATTTACACCGACCTTTAATTTCTTAAGTTCCTTTTTGCCTTACGGAATTGCTATTATTGTAATGACGATTTTAGTGCGTTTGGTAATGTCTCCGGTGACTTATAAATCATATGTTTCACAAATCAAGATGAAGGTTTTAAAGCCTGAAGTCGATGAAATAACAGCTAAGTATAAAGATGATTCTGTAAAACGGCAGCAAGAAACCATGGCACTCTATTCCAAAGCCGGAGCCAATCCCATGTCGGGATGTTTACCCGCTTTGATTCAACTTCCGGTGTTTTATGCGCTCTTCAGTTTCTTCCCAGTAGCCTTTGCTTTACGTGAAAAAAGCTTTTTATGGGCAGATGATCTTTCTTCTTACGATTCTGTTTACGAATTAGGATTCAACATTCCTTTTTATGGAGATCATGTCAGTTTATTTCCTATTCTGGCATCTATTGCAATTTTCTTCTATACCATGATGACTGCTGGACAGCAAGCAGCTCCACAGCAACCGGGTATACCCAATATGAAAGTGATCATGTACATCATGCCTTTGATGATGTTGTTTTTCTTCAACAACTATGCAAGTGGTTTGAGTTTGTATTACTTCGTTTCGAATGTGTTGACCATTGTCTTGATGCTCGTTATTAAACACTTCATTGTAGACGATGCTAAGATTTTGACTCAGCTGGAAGAAAATAAGAAAAAACCCAAGAAGAAAAGTGGTTTTTCCGCTCGCCTACAGCAAGCCATGGAGCAGGCTGAGCAGCAGAAAAACGCTAAAAGAAAGCGCTAGTTTTAGGCTTCCATAGGAATATTTACTTCAAGCATCTATTTATTATCTTTGTCTCATGAAAAAGAAAGTCGTTGTTGGCCTCTCTGGAGGTGTCGATTCGAGCGTTGCAGCATACCTGCTCCAAGAGCAAGGCTATGATGTGATCGCACTTTTCATGAAAAATTGGCACGATGAAACCGTTACACTTTCCAATGAATGTCCTTGGTTAGAAGATAGTAATGATGCCATGATTGTTGCTGAAAAGCTTGGTATTCCTTTTCAAACTGTAGACTTGAGCGTCGAGTACAAGGATCGTATTGTAGACTATATGTTTGCCGAATATCAAAAAGGGCGCACCCCCAATCCAGATGTCTTGTGTAATCGTGAAATTAAGTTCGATGTTTTTATGGACATTGCCCTTTCACTGGGTGCTGATTATGTCGCAACGGGCCACTATTGCCGAACTGATATACAAGTGAATGCTGAGGGTAAATCTGTTCACCGTTTATTGAGTGGTGCCGATGCCAATAAAGATCAATCGTATTTTTTGTGTCAATTGACCCAGGAACAATTATCTAAGGTTTTATTTCCAATAGGTGAATTACAAAAGACAGAAGTTAGAGAAATTGCCGCTGCACAAGATTTGATAACCGCCGACAAAAAAGATTCTCAAGGTCTGTGTTTTATAGGAAAAGTAAGTTTGCCAGACTTTTTACAGCAAAAACTTTCAGCTCAACAAGGAGACATCATAGAGATTTCGGAATCAAACGAAGTCTATAATGAAACGCAAGAAACCTTTGCAACACAAAAAGAACTGTTGCGCTATCACAGTACCAAAAGAAGCTACCAGGTTTCCGATGGAAAGCGTGTAGGTAGCCATCAAGGTGCTCACTTTTTTACAAAGGGGCAACGCAAAGGTTTGGGAGTGGGAGGTACTCCAGAACCCTTGTTTATTATCGACACTGATGTGGAGGAAAACGTCGTCTATACAGGTCAAGGCAAGCAGCATCCAGGCTTATTGCGACGTGGCCTACTCGTTACACAAGATGAAGTACATTGGGTACGAGATGATCTAAAAATCACTTGGGGTGAAACCTTAGCGGTTCAGGCTCGAATTCGGTACCGCCAACCTTTAGAAAAAGCAACCTTATACTGTGAAAAAGAAGGTTTGTTTGTACTGTTTGACAGCCCTCAAACTGCAATTAGTGAAGGGCAGTTTGTGGCGTGGTATGCAGGAGAAGAACTTCTGGGTTCGGGTGTTATTTCTTAAGCCTTAGCGGTTTCTTTTTGAGCAACCGTATCAAAATCCAAAACCACTTGGTTGTGCAATATGTCTTCAAAGGTTTCTTCCTTGCGGATCAGATGTGCTTTTTTATTGATCCATAATACTTCTGCTGGTCGAAATCTGGAATTATAATTACTAGCCATGGTTTGGCAGTACGCACCTGCATTTCGGAAGACTAGGAAATCCCCTTCGTTTATTTCGGATATTTTGCGGTTACTCCCAAAGGTGTCTGTTTCACAAATATATCCTACAACAGAATAAAAACGCTCCCTTCCTTCTGGGTTTGATATGTTTTCTATCTCATGGTGAGAACCGTAAAACATGGGTCGAATAAGGTGGTTGAAACCACTATCGATTTGTGCAAAAACGGTTGAGGTTGTTTGTTTGACTACGTTTACTTTGGATATAAAATAACCCGCTTCACTGACTAAAAATTTACCCGGCTCAAAGGCTAGGGTCAACTCTCTCCCATATTCTGTACAAAAGTCATTGAATTTTTCGGTCAAGCGTTCTCCTAATTCTTCAATATTGGTTTCTATATCGCCAATTTTGTAGGGCACTTTAAAGCCTGATCCAAAGTCAATAAAACTCAGATCCTTAAAGTTTTTAGCGGTTTCGAATAAAATCTCGGATGCATGAAGAAAAACATCGATGTCTAGAATATCACTTCCTGTGTGCATGTGAATTCCATTGATGTTCATTCGGGTATTTTCGGTAATTCGAATTAAATGGGGTATTTGGTGAATTGAAATTCCAAATTTAGAATCGATATGACCCACAGAAATATTAGAATTTCCACCAGCCATCACGTGTGGGTTGATTCGAATACAAACAGGTACTGTCGGATATTTACTGCCGAATTGCTCTAAAATAGAAAGGTTGTCAATATTAATTTGTGCTCCGAGTTTTGCAACTTCTTCAATTTCAGATAACGAAACTCCGTTGGGAGTAAAAATGATGGAGCTCGGTTCAAAACCAGCTGCCAGACCAAGACGTACCTCCTGAATGGATACGGTATCTAGACCGGCACCAAGGCTTTGGATGTATTTTAAAATGGAAACATTGGAAAGCGCTTTGGTAGCATAGTTCAATTTAAGATTCTTCACCCCACTAAAGGCATTGCTCAAGCGGTCGTACTGAAACTTTATTTTTTCTGCATCATAAACATAAAGTGGACCTCCAAATTCTTTTGCAACTGAACCTAATTCTGCGTAATTCATTTTGTAATCTTTACTACAAAAGTAAAAACAATTTCCTACTGTGAAAGGGCTTTACAAGAATATATTAAAAATATAAAATAATGTTTTAAATAAAACAAAATACTTTTCCTGTGGATTGATTTTAATTGATTTAACTTCTTTATTTTTGTTCAATTAAATTTTAAACGAATGAATTTACACGAATATCAAGGGAAAGAGATCTTAGCAAGTTTCGGTGTAGCAATACAACGTGGTATTGTTGCACAAACGGCTGAAGAGGCTGTTAAAGCGGCAGAAACACTAACCAAAGAAACGGGTGCGGGATGGCATGTAATCAAAGCACAGATTCATGCAGGTGGTCGTGGAAAAGGTGGCGGTGTAAAACTTGCAAAAAACCTTGATGAAGTTTCTACTATAGCAGATCAGATTATCGGTATGCAACTCATTACGCCTCAAACTCCCCCGCAAGGGAAGCCGGTGCACCAGGTATTGGTCTGTGAAGATGTGTATTATCCTGGAGCTTCAGAAACCAGTGAATTCTATGTTTCAGTTTTATTGAATCGTGCAACCGGGAGAAACATGATCATGTATTCTACAGAAGGTGGTATGGATATTGAAACTGTAGCCGAAGAAACCCCCCACTTAATTTTTACTGAAGAAATTGATCCTGCTACTGGAATGCTCCCTTTTCAAGCACGTAAAGTTGCTTTTAATTTAGGTTTGAGTGGTCAAGCGTTTAAGGAGATGACCAAGTTTATTACTGCATTGTATGCTGCTTACGATAAATCAGATTCTTCTTTATTTGAAATAAACCCTGTACTTAAAACATCTGATGACCGTATTTTAGCTGTTGACGCCAAAGTATCGTTAGATGATAATGCCTTGTTTCGCCACAAAGATTATTTAGCACTTCGCGATATCCGTGAAGAAAACGCTATTGAAGTTGAAGCAGGAGAAGTTGGATTGAATTATGTTGATTTGGATGGTAATGTTGGTTGTATGGTAAACGGAGCCGGTTTGGCAATGGCAACTATGGACTTAATTAAGCAGGCAGGTGGAGATCCAGCTAACTTTTTAGATGTGGGTGGAACTGCTGATGCGGCTCGTGTAGAAACCGCATTTCGTTTGATCTTAAAAGATCCAAATGTAAAAGCTATTTTAGTTAATATTTTTGGTGGTATTGTTCGTTGTGATCGAGTAGCACAAGGGATTGTAGATGCATATACAAATCTCGGTGATGCCATAAACGTTCCGATTATTGTTCGTCTTCAAGGTACAAATGCAGACATTGCAAAAGAATTAATTGACAACTCTGGTTTGAATGTACTTTCTGCTACTGCTTTTCAAGAAGCGGCAGATAAGGTTCAAGAAGCGATTGGCTAATTTTTTAATACGAAATCAAATGGGTTTGTGAATTTTTCACTACTCAATTCAGATAATAAAAAAAGGTTCCTAAAGGGAACCTTTTTTTTTGCTGTAATTTTCGCTAATCTTTAAAACCCAGTTAGGGCTTTGTGATTATTGGATCGCTTGTTTGAATTGACTTAGGGTTACAATTTTTTCATCCCTGATGAAGTAACTTTCATGGATATAATATTCTGTAACGTCATCTTCTTCACCTGGAACGGTAACTTTAAATCCAGCTTGAACATGTTCACCACCTTGAGATGGATCGATGTCTACAGAATATGCGTACTGAAAAGTCCAGCTTATTGTAGGGTCTTCGGCTTCTAAACCAGCTTTGAACTCTTCAAAATTATTTATTGTTTTTCCTGTGGGATCAGTAACTTGAACCGAATCAATAAAAAATTCTCTCATTCCTTCAAAGTTTCTTGAAGACCACTCTTTGTCTAAAGCAATTACACGATCAATAGCTTTTTGAGTCCCCAAATGCCATTGTAATTCTTGGATTTCTGGATTCGGATGAAACCCAATCATACGCTCTTTTGCAGCTTCTGTGTTCTGTGTTGTGCATGCACTTAACATAAGTGATACAACAAGTAGTTTTACTAAGTTTTTCATATAAAATATTAATGATTATATCACAAGATACATTTTTGAATTGCACTAGGCAATTAAAAATAAATTGGACTGCTGATTACAACTAAAAAAACTAGGTAGTTAGGCGTATATTTTTTTCCATAAATTTTTACCCGTAATAGCTGTTGTTGTTATAAAACCAGAAAAAAGTGCTCCTCCAACTCCTGCAGTTACAATGTCTTGACCTGTTAAAAACAACCCTTTAATAGGTGTTCTTGGATTCAGGAATTTTTGCTTATACCGTTCAGGGGTGTGCTCCAACCCGTAGAGCTCACCGTGTTCATAATTGACAAAGTGTTTTGTCGTAAGGGGAGTAGATAATTCATAACAATCGATTGAATCTTTTAGGTGCGGAAAATGCTCAAATAAGTGGTTTAGTAAACGCTGCGAAAAACGTTCTTTATAGGCTTCATAAGTCTCGCCTCTTTTCATCCAGCGTGTTGCATCCCATTGATGAAAACTTTCATAGGGTAGTAGGGTAATGATGTCAATCGTACTTTTGTTGGGATAACGTTCAGACCAGCTGGGATCTTTTGCTGACGGAAAAGATACATAGACTACGGGAAAGGCCTGCTCGTGATCTTTTAGAAAACGATCCACACAGCCATCGTGATCTAAGTCTTCTGGATAAATCCATAAATTTTTCTTTGGCAGTTTCAGTTCTTCTGGAGTCCCATTCAATCCGATATACAAACATCCGTGTGCTACAGAAGGTTTTACTTTGGTCAACTGCTCTGAAAATTCCTTATGGATTTTATGATCTTTGGGAATCATCTTTTTATAGGTGTTCATGATTCCTGCTCCGCTTATGATTATCGGTGCATAAAATGATTTTCCATCACTCATTTTCACCCCAATAGCACGTTGCTTGTCGAGGATGATTTCATCCACTTCAGCATTGATCAAGATGGTTCCTTTTGCCGCTTCAATGACCGGGTCTATGGTGTCTACAATCTGAGATGACCCTCCGATTGGAAAACTTCCTCCCCCAAAATAATGCTTTACAACCGATGCATGCATGGCAAAACTACTTTGCTTTGGTGGAAGTCCATAATCGCCATATTGTCCACAGAATACTTTAATCAGCTCTTCATTGTCCGTAAGCGAACGCAACACTTCATAGGTGGTTTTGTCAGAGAATTCTTTGTAGGGTTTTTGCAGCATCCCACCGATTAGGTTCCCTATTATTTTTGGAAGCGCTTTATTGATGTAAAATTTCCCCATAGCCTTGTTGGCCTTAAAAACGATATCAACATAGGCTTCAATAGCCCTGCGTTCTTCTGGGAAATAACCAACCATTTTATCTATAAATGCATCGACTCCTTTTACAAAGTCATAGTGCTTGTCTCCGATAATGATCTGATCATATACCTCCCCCATATCGGCCCAATGCAGGTTTTTGTCGGTGATGTAATCGAACATTTTACGCAGGGCGCTGTTTTCTTTTTGAACCTCTCCGATATAATGAATTCCAACATCCCATTCATATCCCTTTCTTTTGAAGATGTGCGTAAAACCACCAGCCGTATAATGACGTTCCAACAACAACACCTTCTTACCTTCCTTTGCCAGAAAGGCAGCGGTTGTCAAACTCCCCATTCCAGTTCCGATAATAATGGCGTCGTATTGTTCTTCGAGTTGGAGTGGTTTTTTATAGGATTGAATCATGGCTTTTGTTTTGTTTTTTAAAGCTACGGTTTTTAAGGTTCAATTCCTAAAGCACTTTTGAGCAGAAATGATCTATGAATAATATATGTTTCATTTGTTTTCTATACATTTATTGGGCTATTAATTTTTTTAAAATAATGCCCATATGAAAACAATAAACTTCTTCGTTTTGAATGCGCTGTTTGCTTGTTCCTTATTTGCTCAGGAGCGACAAATACCTCTTGATACCCTTGTGACGACCAACCACAGCACAACGATAAAAGGTGTTGCTGTTAATTATCAGGCACAAACCGGTACGCAGCCGGTATGGGATGAGGATGGCAAGCCCATTGCTACCCTTTTTTATACCTATTACAAAAGAACCAATGATAAAAGCAAAGCCAAGCGGCCCATAATTTTTTCTTTTAATGGAGGACCCGGTTCCGCTTCAGTTTGGATGCATGTGGCCTACACTGGTCCTAAAGTTTTGCGTATTGATTCGGAAGGCTATCCTGTTCAGCCCTATGGCTTTCAAACCAATCCCTATTCCGTGTTGGATGTTGCCGACATTGTTTTCATCAATCCCGTCAATACGGGTTATTCTAGGATTATTGAGTACGCGGGTGAAAAAGAAAAGAGAGAAACTTTTTTTGGAATCAATGAGGATGTCAAATACTTGGCCGAGTGGATGAACACCTTTGTCAATAGAAAACAGCTTTGGGAAGCGCCCAAATACATTATTGGAGAAAGTTATGGCGGAACCCGCGTAATGGGCCTTTCGTTGGCTTTACAAAACCAGCAATGGATGTATTTGAATGGTGTGATTATGGTTTCTCCAGCGGATTATAAAGTGTTGCGGGTTGGGGGACCTGTTTCTTCTGCATTGAATTTACCCTATTATACTGCCGCTGCCTGGTACCACAAACAATTAGCACCCGAGCTTCAGAATAAGGACTTGACGGATATACTTCCTAAGGCTGAAAAATTCGCAATTGACGAGCTTACGCCTGCCTTGATTCGTGGTGGTTTTTTAAGTTTAGAAGAAAAGCAAAAGATAGCAAAGCAAATGGCCTATTACTCTGGGCTAAGTGAGGATGTAATTCTGCAGCACAACCTCGATGTTCCGAATTCATTTTTCTGGAAAGAACTACTACGTGATGAAGGAAAAACCATTGGGCGCTTAGATTCTCGTTATACTGGAATTGATAAAATGGAAGCAGGTATGCGTCCGGATTACAGTCCAGAATTGACCTCTTGGTTGCATTCATTTACACCAGCGATTAATCACTACATCCGAAAAGAACTGAACTTTAAAACCGATGTCAAATACAATATGTTCGGCCCAGTTCGCCCCTGGAACAACGACAACGATAATACGCGTGATAACCTAAGACAAGCGATGGCTCAAAACCCCTATTTGGAGGTGTTGATTCAATCGGGTTATTACGATGGAGCTACAACCTACTTCAACGCCAAATACACCCAATGGCAGGTCGACCCTAGTGGAAAGATGAAAGATCGTTTTCATTTCGAAGGCTACCGCTCGGGGCATATGATGTATTTACGCCGTGAGGATCTAATAAAAGCGAATGAGGATCTTCGAATCTTTATTAAAAATTCTGCAGCAAACGGAAAACCAGCAAAATACTAAGCCTGAATTTTAATTTTTCGGTTCCATTCTCGCAGTCCGTAAAAGGATAAGGCGAAGTAGAGTAGGGTTAAGATAAAGTAAATATAGAGTTCTTTGTTTAGGTATAACCCCAGGGTTACGCCGTTGACAATAATCCAATAATACCAACCGCTAAGGATTTTCTTAGCTTCAAGATAACTTGCAATAAAACTAAAAATTGTAGTGAAAGCATCGAGATAGGGCTTGCTGGCTTCGGTGTAATTTTCTAGAAAATAACCGAGGCAAAGAGCGGTGACAACGCCTATTAAAATATAGCTGAAGTGTTGTTTGGGGAGCACATCAATGATTGGGAGTTCTTGGGCGTTTGCTTTTGAATTCCAAAGCTGATAGCCATAAAAGCCAATAAGCACATAGTAACAATAGAGTATGGACTCAGCATAGAGGCCAATGCGATAGAATAAAAAAATACTGACCAATGAACCCGTAATCCCAAAAAACCAGCAGTATATATTTTCTTTGATCAATAAAATCAGAAACGTAAGGCTCAAGCCTACTGCTATAATTTCGAGTGCTAAATTCATTATAATTGTTCTTTCAACGCTTTGATTTTATCACGTAAACTAGCAGCTTCAACAAAGTTTAAGTCCTTTGCTGCAATCTCCATAAGCTTTCTTGTGTCTCGAACTTTTTGTTCGATTTGAGGTTTGGTTAAATAACGTGTTGCCTCTTCTGCAGCCTTCTTGGATTCTTTTTCTGAAGCATAGGTAGCCACAGAATTTTTAGATAACGCACTGTCTAGAGATTTGTTTAAAGCAGTTGGAATCTGATTGTTCAACATATTGTACTCCATTTGTTTTTCCCTTCTGTAGGTTGTCTGATCCATTGTAAACTGCATGCTTTTCGTAATCCGATCAGCATAAAAAATAGCCAAACCATTTACGTTTCTTGCTGCTCTTCCAACAGTTTGGGTAAGCGATCGATTCGAACGTAAAAAACCTTCTTTATCGGCATCCAGAATTGCTACCAAGGATACTTCAGGTAAGTCCAAACCTTCTCGCAAGAGGTTTACGCCAATAAGAACATCGAAGACACCTTTCCTCAAATCTTGCATAATCTCTACACGTTCGAGGGTATCAACATCACTGTGTATGTAACGGCAGCGAATTTGGATGCGACTCATGTATTTGGTGAGTTCCTCTGCCATCCTTTTGGTGAGGGTCGTAACCAACGTTCGTTCATCTTTTTCAGTTCTTTTTTGTATTTCTTCAATCAAATCATCAATCTGATTTTCACTAGGGCGAACTTCAATTATAGGGTCGAGCAGCCCCGTGGGTCGGATGATTTGTTCTACAAAAACACCTTCTGTTTTCTCCAACTCATAGTCAGCTGGGGTTGCACTTACATAAAGCACTTGGTTTTGTAAACTTTCAAATTCTTCAAACTTTAGGGGTCGATTGTCCATAGCTGCTGGAAGTCTAAACCCATATTCAACTAAGTTTTCTTTTCGACTTCGATCGCCCCCATACATCGCATGAACTTGTGAAACCGTAACGTGACTTTCATCGATTACCATTAAAAAATCTTCCGGAAAGTAATCCAATAAACAGAAGGGGCGTGTCCCCGGATTTCTACCGTCTAAATAACGAGAATAGTTTTCAATTCCAGAACAGTAGCCCAATTCCCGAATCATCTCCAGGTCGAAATTGGTGCGTTCTTCTAGACGTTTAGCTTCTAAGTGTTTTCCAACTTCTCTAAAAAAGTCAAGTTGTTTTACTAAATCGTCTTGAATGGCATGAATGGCATTTTGTAATACATCTGGAGAAGTCACAAACATATTGGCTGGGTAAATATTCAGTTGGTCAAATTTTTCAATCCGTTCATTAGTGATCGGATCAAAGGCTTCAATCTCTTCGATCTCATCTCCAAAAAAGTGAATTCTAAAAGCGGTGTCAGCATAACTCGGATATACATCAACTACATCACCTTTCACCCTAAAGTTCCCGTGTTGAAAATCGGCCATGGTTCTGGAGTATAAACTCTGTACCAATTGGTGTAAGAACTTGGTTCTCGAAATAACTTGATCTCGTTTTATGGAAACTACATTTTTTTGGAATTCGGCAGGATTTCCGATTCCATATAAACAGGAAACGGATGCAACTACAATTACATCTCTTCTTCCAGACAGGAGGGAAGAGGTTGTACTTAGACGCAATTTTTCGATCTCTTCGTTTATCGACAGGTCTTTTTCAATATAAGTTCCTGTTACGGGTATATAGGCTTCGGGTTGGTAATAGTCGTAGTATGAAACAAAATATTCTACTGCATTTTCTGGAAAGAACAGTTTGAATTCAGAATACAATTGAGCCGCAAGGGTTTTGTTGTGTGCCAGAACAAGAGTAGGACGATCGAGTTCTTGAACGACATTGGCTACCGTAAATGTTTTCCCTGAGCCCGTAACTCCCTGTAGTGTCATGAATTTTTCGGTCTTCGAAAATCCATCGACCAATTGTTTGATCGCTGTTGGTTGATCGCCTGTAGGTGAAAATTCCGAAACTAATTTAAAAGCCATTGTTTGTTTTATGAAGCTTTAAATTTAAGCAATTTGATCGTATGTGAAACATGCTTATGCATCTCATTTTTAGAAAAAAATCAATGGAATAAAGTAGTACCTTTGAGAAAAGCATGCCCATGGAAGAAAAATTAATTTCTAAGAAAAAGCCATTTTACCCCATTATAGATGAACTAAAGAAATATTTACAGCATCACAGCCGTTGGGTCTATACTCCTGTATATTACGACGACCTTCTACGGTTTTCTGGTTCTGTAGTGGTTTTTGATGCAAACGATCAAGATACGCTGTGGGTCCGCGTCTATTATTCGGACAGCGAACGAGTGGAAATAGATTTTAATCTAAAGAAAGTATACGCTTTATTGCACTCCGATGGAAATGAATCCTCCATGCCTTTTCTCAATATTGATGCAATCGACTACTGTACATTTGGAAATTCTAAGCCCTTTCGGGTTAAGGTGCGTAATATTTTAAACGATAATTTCACTTATTTTTACGTTAAGAAAACAGATGCTTCTCGGGTTTATGGATTGGAATTCGAACACATGCTTTCACCGCATAACCTCAATTTTTTAGTTAACGACTCCACCCTTATCGAAGAGCATATCGCAGGTATCCCGGGTGATGTATTCATAGAGAAGTATTTAGATGATTGTACTCCAGCGGAGCAAGCCCAAATCGCTAAAGAGTATGTCAAGTTCAACGAACGTTCCATGATTCGTTTGTTGGGCGATATGCGAGCCTATAATTATGTGGTGATCCCCACCCATGATTTTGACAAAGTAATTTATCAAATCCGAGCCATTGATTTTGATCAACAAAGTTTTGAAGGGAAACTGATGGTCTATCGACCACAGTTTTTTAAAGAAAACTATCCCATGATCTCCGTAGTTAAAGATAAGCTCTCCACCAATTCCATTATTCAGTACAAAATTGAGGAACGGTCGATTTTAGCAAAACGGATTTTAAGTGCTGGAAAACGCTTAAATAAACTTATAAAAATCATGAATATGGATCAGGTTTCCAAACCTGAGCATATCGATAACCTCACCAAAGAACTGTATAAATTCACCAAAGACGAAGCTTTCAAAGAATGTTCCAATATGGGCGGAGTGATGGAAGCATCCTTTTCTTATGTACTTAGAAACTATAAAAACATGAATTTGACTAATTTGATGAACTCCTGATCGCTAATAGAAGTCAGCATCATTGAAGTCGTCAATTCCTTCTTCATCGTCTGCATCAAATTCATCTGAAACACCTTCGTCTGCTATAAAATCTTTTTGGGGCGCTTCCTCTGGCACCTCGCCTTGGGCAAAGATTAAATTGGGGTAGAGCACGGTTAATTCCTTTTCTCCAATTTCGATCAGTTCAATAAAAAACGTCCACAGGTCCAAGAAGTCGTATACATAAATCAAATGGTGATTTTCTGCATCAAAAACCTGGTCTATTTGTTCTTGTCCCATCGGAACAATTCCATCGTCCATGTCCAATAATGGAATCTCCTCACCTTGATCCCAATTTTCATTGGTTCTGTAAAAAGAGGCCATTTCTTGTCCTCCAAACCCAAATGCCTGAGCAATTGCGTAATGAAAATCTTCCAAACTGGCAGTGGCTTCTGTTTCAATATCGCGAAGGATATCTTCTTTAGTGTCTAGAATAACTCTAAATCTATAAATCATGCTTAGGACGGTTAATGTGGTGATTGAATAATTGGAATAAAAAATAAAGTTGTGCACCAAATAAAAGCGAAGCTAAGAGCAAATGTAAGGGTTGAGAGGCAAAAGGAAAATCTAAATAGTACATGAGTATTCCGGTTAAAACTTCGCAGATGAGTGTGAATAAAACCCATTTCAAAACAGGGAAATTCAAATTCATTTTACGCAGTGCATAAAACAAGTATCCGTTAATGAGTACTACCAGAATTGAAAAACTCCTGTGGAAATAAAATTTAAATGGAGCTGGATTCAACCATTTTGCTGCCTGGTCCAGTCCGTAAAAATCAATTTGAAGATCAATGAATTGTCGGATTTGAGTTCCAATCCCGATTTGTATGAGTGTCAATCCTAAAGCAACCAACCCTAGTTTTTTAATCAGGGCAGGAGGATTAATAGCTTCTTTTTTATGGGGAGAGGTAAAGGCGTAAAGATATACCAAGAGCGCAACAATAAGGAGCGCCATGACCATATGAACGGTGATCTTGGCTGGTAGTAGATTCGAATCAACTACCGTTTTCCCTAACCAAGCTTGGAAGCCCATCCCAAGAATTACAACTAAGGAGAGTAGGGGTATTCTTTTTTTCTTTTTCCAGTAGCGTATGGAAAGTAATCCAACGATTAATGTGGCTATTCCGGCCATGGCCCCTGCCAATCGGTTGATGAATTCAACCCAAGTATGAAAGGCATTGAAATGGGCGTAGTCGTGTTTTGTGTAGGTTTCCCAATTCGATTCGACGTATTGTGAAGAACTGATGAAATCCATTTTTACGACTCGTAGAACTTCATCTACAATGATCACTTCGCCTTCATTGTATTCGTGTTGCGCATTCCAATCCAGTTGTTCTCGATCCGTAGGCGGGATTAAATAGCCAAAACATTTCGGCCAATCCGGACACCCCATTCCGCTCCCAGTAACCCGAACAATAGCTCCCGCTGCGATGACCAGATAGACCAATACCAGTGAAACCCCAACCCAAAAGCGAAAACCTGTTTTCATAGTATATTATTTTTCAATGAGTTTTAGTCCCAATTTTTTTCCTTCCGCTTTCATCAACTCCAAAGCAGCTTCTTTTTCGTTGGGAATGATCCCTTCTAATATTGCTTCTTTGATCGCTTCTTTGATTTGACCAATTGCTTTTGAGGGACCTAAACCAAATGATTCCATGATCTGTTCGCCTGAAACGGGAGGTTGAAAATTACGGATGTGATCCCGTTCTTCAACTTCTTCTATTTTTTTACGAACGACTTTAAAGTTGTTGTGATAGCGTTCAAAGCGTTTTGGGTTTTTGGTCGTAATGTCTGCCTCACACAAGGTAATAAGATCATTGATGTTTTCACCCGCATCGAAAACAAGACGACGTATGGCAGAATCGGTTACTAAATCTTCAGCAATAACGATTGGGCGTGAACTCATCAACACCATCTTTTGAACGAATTTCATCTTGTCATTCAAAGGCAATTTCATACGTTTAAAGAGTTTATAGACCATTTTTGCACCTACAAATTCATGTCCATGAAAGGTCCAACCATTTTTTTTATGGAAGCGTTTGGTTGGAGCTTTGCCAATATCGTGCAACAAAGCTGCCCAGCGCAACCACAGGTCATCTGTAGTTCGGCAAATATTATCTACCACTTCAAAAGTGTGATGAAAATTATCTTTATGTGTTTGCCCTTCTACCTCTTCGATGCCCTTAAGATCAACAAGTTCAGGAAGGAGGAGGGGAAGAAGATTAACTTCATCCAATAATAAAAAACCAAAAGAAGGTTGGTCACACAGCATGATCTTATTGATCTCTTCTACACAGCGCTCTTTGGTGATGATCGAGATTCTATCGGCATGTTCTTTAATTGCATCCAGCGATTTCTTTTCAATTATAAAACCCAATTGAGAAGCAAAACGCACAGCACGTAGCATTCGTAAGGGGTCATCCGAATAGGTGATTCCGGGTTCTAAAGGGGTTCTAAGAATACCCTTTTCTAAATCGGCAAGTCCGTTAAAAGGATCGAGTAAAGTGCCGTAGGTTTCTTTGTTTAGTCTGATCGCCATTGCATTGATTGTAAAATCCCTACGGTTTTGATCGTCTTCTAAACTCCCTTCTGTAACTTCTGGATTGCGGCTTTCGGAAGTATACGACTCTTTCCTAGCACCAACAAATTCTAGACTTATGTCTTCCCATTTGAGCATGGCAGTACCGTAGGTTTTAAAAACCTGAACTTTAGTTGCCTTGGGTAATTTTTTTTGTACCTCTTGAGCGAGTTTAATTCCTGAGCCAAGGACCACAAAGTCGATATCAGTATTCTTTCTTTTCCTGTCCAGTAAATGATCTCGAACGAAACCGCCAATCGCATAAGTCTCCAGCCCAAGCTCATCAGCTGTTTCACCAACAGTTTTAAAAAGCTGACTGTTTAAAATTTCTTTAAAGTCCGTTTTCAACATGATTATGCTCTTAGCGTTTTAAGGGCTCCATTGGCTTCAATAGATATTAAAGTCGAGGGGTTTGTTCTAATTTCATTTGTTCTCAAAGCTACGATATAGTCAACACCATCCAAAATGAGTTGGTCGATTTCATTGTATTCTTTTGGACTGTTATTTCCGCTAACATTTGCTGAGGTAGAAACAATAGGTTCTCCGAAACCTTCAATCAATTGCTTACAGAACGCATCTTGTACAATCCGAATTCCAGCACTGCCATTTGCTGCGGTTAGGTTGGATGCAAGACCATTTACCTT